>CALFUP010000001.1 GCA_937929875.1 uncultured Cocleimonas sp.
TCTTTCCACTTAAGCGCAGTGTTCTTTGCAAGAATGGTAATACCACGCTCTTGCTCGATGGCATTTGAATCCATCATACGCTCAGAAACATTAGCGCGATCTCCAAGAGTACCAGACTGCTCTAACAACTTATCAACCAAAGTGGTTTTACCATGATCAACGTGGGCAATGATGGCAATATTTCTTAAATTTTCTATCACGACAAAAGTCTCTGTGTTTATTTATAGGGTTTTCAAGGATCTCTGTTTAAATCGGTAATATTTAATCAGAGGTCCCTTAAACTAGGCGCGCGATTATACAAGGTGTTATAGGGAATTACACCCTTTCATTACAAGGCTGATTTTATAGGATTATTTAGGAATTGCTTTGAGAAAAACTTAACGCAATGACTCAGTACTAAATAGCATTAAAATAGCTCTAGAATGAAGAAAGGGGTTTAGCTAATGTGGATTGCTTTGTTAATGACTTAACTAGGTTTTTCATATTAATAGAGATAAAAATCAATTAGATATGACGTATCTGTCTATATTATTTAGATTGACTCGAATCAGCAGATGATGACAAATACAATCTCAAAATAGATTCAATTTATTTTTCAGAATAAGAAGAGGGGTCAAGATTTTTAAGTATTTTAACCAGCTCAAGCTGTTCTTTTTGTTCGAATATTTGGACACTAGTTTTTGCATTTTGTCTTAATAACGTGAATAAAGACCCTGCAAAATAGGTAATTACTGCAATACCGATCCACCACAATTTGGGAATTAGCATGGATATGGCTATTGCGACAATGAAACTGCACATAAAATTTCTGCGCCATTTTGTAGAGCGAATGGCTTGCGTTTGTTGCCACTGTTCTTGAAAATCTTTTAGATTCGACTCTAAATCATCTATCTCTTGTTTATTTACATTTAGATCCGTATCTAACTTCATTGTATTAATCTGCCGTCTCTAGCTGTATAATATGGTCAAATTTCGCCTAAACATTTTGTTTTTCCATTAGTGGCACTCTCTTGTTCAGAGTGTCTTAATGTTACTTGGCGTATATTGGCTTAAATAAAAATAATAAACACTTAACAATACTGTATGTATTGTGGGGAAAAATAAGTAGGGATATACAATGGGAAGGCTGAGTTTCTCTGATACACGGCACCTTGTCTCGCGAACGGCTCTTGGCCAACAGTGGGGAGGTGTAAAAGCACTTGAAGGAAAAACCCGCGCAGAAGCTATCAACATTCTGTTAACTCCCAGTGTTCCAAAAACACCTGCAGCACCAAAATTAACTCCTTGGGCCGTTGTAAATCGCATGAGTATGCAAAACGGTGCTGGTAAAAAACGCGCACGTAAAATGATGCTGCATGAAGGTATTCGTTTAAAGCGTTGGTGGATGTTGCATCTGTTAAGAAACGATACGCCAGTTAACGAACATATGACTTTGTTTTGGCATAATCATTTCACCTCTTCGCTAGAAAAAGTTGAACAACCCAGCTTAATTTACTCTCAAAATAAACTGCTACGTGAGAATGCACTGGGTAACTTCCGTTCTCTAATACATAAAGTGGCACGTGACCCCGCCATGTTGGTCTATCTTGATGGTTCTGAAAATGTGAAAGGTCACCCAAATGAAAACTTTGCTCGTGAATTATTGGAGTTATTTACGCTAGGTCGTGGGCATTACAACGAAAAAGATGTAAAAGCTGCAGCCATAGCATTTACGGGTTGGGGTGTTAATCGAAATAACGGCACCTTCGTTTATGACGGCACAAAACATGATAATAGACCTGTTACTTTCATGGGTAGAACAGGACGATTCACAGGCGATCAAATAATAGACATTATTTTAGAAAAGCCAAGAACAGCAGAATACATCGCTGAAAAGTTTTGGAAAGAATTTATCAGTGATAAAGCACCTGATTATCGTTACATCAAAAATTGGGGCGCTGCGTTTCGAAAGTCAAATTACAATATTAGTACGCTTTATTCTGAAGTGTTAAATAGCCCTGCCTTTTGGGCGCCAAACTACAAAGGCACACTAACAAAATCACCGGTAGATTTAGTTGTTGGAACATTGCGAGCTTTGCCATTTCCTAAACTACCAGACACAGAGCTTGTACATATTTTACAACTCTTAGGGCAGGACTTATTTGATCCTCCAACGGTAAAAGGTTGGGAAGGTGGCAAACATTGGATTGATACGCAGACACTCTTAGTGCGTACCTCCTTATTAAATAAACTAACACGACACAGTCAAGCATCCGCAAAAGTACAATCGTATTTACCTAAAACAACAGGCTCAGAAATTGTTGAGTGGTTATTGCCTTTAGCACCAGCGTTACCTTTGCCAACAACACCAGGAAAACGCCGCATGGTGCGAGCGTTGATTTTGGATCCTGTGTTTCAACTTAAGTAAGGCTATTAAGGCTTAACCCAAAAAGATTAAATATTAATGAATAGACGTGATTTTTTACAATATGCCAGTTTGCTTCCGCTTGCTGGAATGACACCAGAAGCATTTGCTGCCAAGCCCGCAAACCCATCTAAGAAAATTATGGTGATGGTTGAGCTAAAAGGTGGAAACGATGGCTTAAGTACACTTATTCCTTTCAGAGATGGTAATTATCATCGAGCAAGACCTACGCTACGCGTGAAAAATGGTATTCCTCTTAAAGATAATATGGCGATGAATCCCTATTTGAAAAAGCTCATGCCCTTATGGAAAGAAGGTGATATGGCTTGGATTCAGGGTGTTGGTTATAGCAATCCTAGTCGCTCACACTTTCATTCTATGGATGTATGGGAAACCGCTTCTACAAGAAATAATGCTTCACAGGGTTGGCTGTCGCACATATTACCTGCTCGTCAAAGTGCAGTGAACGGTATTGTATTGGGCGATAGTAATCTTGGGCCGATGGCTGGCGCTAATAGTTCTGCCGTTGCCATGGATGATCCTAAAACTTTTTTACGCCAAACAAAGTATTTAAATAAAAGAGGCTTTAAGGTCGTTAATTCATCGATGGGGCATATGCTAAATGTGCAAAATCAGATCAATATTGCCGCAAAAGAACTCAGTCGAATTCAAAACGGAAAGCGTTCACCAGTACGTTTTCCGCCGAGTAAATTTGGTAGAAAATTAGAAACTGTGACCAAAATGATTATTAATGGCATGGATACGCCAGTGTATAAAGTATCGCTGGAAGGTTTTGATACGCATGCAGGTCAAGTCGATCAGCATAATAATTTAATGAATCATTTAGGCGGCGGTTTATTTGCATTTTCACAGGCGATGAAGCGCGCAGGCTTATGGGATAATGTGATGGTCGTCACTTACTCTGAATTCGGGCGTCGAGTTGCTGAAAATAAAAGTGGCGGAACAGATCATGGTTCTGCAGCACCGCATTTAGTTCTTGGTGGAAAAGTGAATGGTGGGCTATATGGTAAACAGCCAAGTCTAGCACCTGATAAATTACATGACGGTGATTTAGTTCATACCGTCGACTTTCGTGAAGTTTACGCGACTATCGCACAGCGTTGGTACAGACGACCTAATCCTTGGCAGAAGCAATTCAAGGCAATTCCGTTTGTTTAATCATTAGATTAATAGCCAAAAACAGTCAAAAAGTAGGGGGGTGTCATTTTACATGACACCCCCCTACTTTTTTGTACTATTTATTTCGTTTTATTTTTACATTAGTTGTTAGGTAGTTTTAATTATTCTCGAATAATCACTTGTTCGAAAGACCTAAGTTATTCCATATTGCTTTACAGGGCTCTGTTTTATTCATTGAGTAAAAATGCAATCCTGGAGCTCCCTGATCTAATAATTCTTGGCACATTTTAGTAATAAATTCATTGCCTAGTTGCTGAATAGACTCTTGATCATCACCGTATGATTCAAATTGTTTGCGCAACCAACGTGGAATTTCTGCACCAATCGCATCTGAAAAACGAGCCATTTGTGTGAAATTTGTAATTGGCATAATGCCCGGTAAAACGGGAATATCTATTTGCATTTTTTGAAGTTTATCAACAAAGTGAAAATAGGCGTCAGCATTGAAAAAGTATTGGGTGATGGCGCGATCAGCTCCCGCTTGTACTTTTAATCCAAAATTCTCAATGTCTTGATCATAGCTTTTAGATTGAGGGTGCTTTTCAGGATAAGCAGCGACTTCAATTTGGAAATGATCCCCCGTTTCTTTGCGGATAAATTCAACGAGGTCATTTGCATAGTGAAAATCTCCAATATCTCTCATCCCTGAGGGTAAATCGCCGCGTAAGGCTACGATACGATTCACTCCTTTTTCTTTGTAGAGGTTAAGCAGATTTTTAATTTCTTCTTTATCAGAACCTACACAAGACAAATGTGGAGCAGTTTTGATACCTGTGCGTTGCTGAGTACTTAAAACGGTTTCTATAGTCGCATCTTGTGTGGTGCCACCAGCGCCATAAGTCACTGAGAAAAAATTTGGCTTTAACGTTGCTAATTCATTACTCACCAAAGCTAATGATTCAGTGCCCGCAGGTGTTTTAGATGGGAAAAACTCAAAACTATAAGAGTGATCTTGCATAGTTGTGGAACTCCTTTTGTATCAGATGAAAGACATATCTAGAGAATGCCCTGCAGAATTAGCAATATATTGCCAAAAAGTAGGGGGGTGTCATTTTATATCTGAAATTAAATTTTTAGCGCCACGAAGATTGCGCTGTGCGTATATTTTTATTTAGTCTTTCGGTTCTAATAAAGTAAATAAAAAAGAGAAACTAGAAAGAAGAAGCGCAACGAAATACGCTTCTTCTTAAACTACACCCTGCTCTCATTATAAGAGAGGTATATATATCTTTACTAAAGATTACTAATTAGTAGCGGTAATGAGCGACTTTGTACGGACCCGCTTTATCAACGCTTAAGTAATCAGCCTGAACATCAGTCAATTCAGTTAAGTTAGCACCGATTTTATCAAGGTGTAAACGAGCCACTTCTTCGTCTAGTTCTTTCGGAAGCATGTAAACATCGTTCTTGTATTTTTCGCCATGACAGAATAACTCGATCTGAGCTAACACTTGGTTAGTGAAAGAAGCTGACATTACGAAACTTGGGTGACCCGTTCCACAACCCAAGTTAACCAAACGGCCTTGAGCAAGAAGAATGATGCGGTTACCGCTAGGAAGGATGATGTGATCAACTTGTGGCTTGATTTCTTCCCACTCGTATTTTTCCATATCCGCGACAGCGATTTCGTTATCGAAGTGACCAATGTTACAAACGATTGAGTTGTTCTTCATTTGTAGCATGTGCGCTTCAGTGATTACATTGAAGTTACCAGTCGCTGTAACAAAGATATCAG
>CALFUP010000002.1 GCA_937929875.1 uncultured Cocleimonas sp.
ATCAACAAACTCTTCTGTTTAGCGATAACCCACTCAGCTAAACTCGCCATAATTTTAAGCGTTTTAGACTCACGTGGTTTAACAGAAACAGGCAAAATTGATGCGAGTGCTGGCAATAAAGTTATTGATAATATAAAAGCAACCATTACACCAATAGCGGCGACATTACCAAGATCACCAAAGGGAGGAGAGTCACTGGTATTCAACGACAAAAACCCTATAGCAGTAGTGATTGAAGTAAGGAATACAGGCATAAAATTAACCCGTAAGCTTTCTTGCATGGCTGTTTTCTTATCAGAACCATTACGCATTTCAGTTAGCCAAGTCGACAGAATATGAACACAATCGGCCACCGCCAGAGTGAGAATAATTATGGGTGCTGACATAACTGGTGATGAAAGCTCTATTCCTAACCATCCTGCCAAACCAAAAGCAGATAATACAGAAAACAAGATGACGACAAAGGTAATAACCGTGCCTGTAACACTTCTCAACAGCCAGAAAACCATTATCAGTATGAGTAAAATTGCTAAAGGTAAAAGGTGACTCATATCGTAAATTGTGGCTTCGCCGAAGGCATTATTCATCATTACGATCCCTGATAAATATACGTCTATCTCGGGATACGTTTCTGCTGCATACGCTTTTAATGCTCGTACAGAATTTACAACCTCGGTACCCTGCTTTGTAGGATCAGCAGCAACCATTTCGCCTTTATCATTTTGTACTTGTAGAGGTAACTCCATGACGATATTCAAGGCGCTAACGTGGGCTTTCTCAGAAATTAAACGATGAACTAAAAGGGGTTCAGAGAGTGTTATTGCTTTTATTCGTTGGATCTCTTTAGCACTTAATGTTGCTGCATCTTCGTACAATGCACCCACTGACATATCGTCTTCAACTGACTCACTATGCTGATAATTAGAAATTGAATCTACGCGCATTGAATAAGGTGTCTTCCATGCGCGCTCCGTCAAATCTTCAATCGCCGTTAGAGTCTCTTTTTTGAAGACGACTCCATCTTTGGGGGCTAATACGACGAGAACATTATCGTTCTTAGTGTAAGTATTTTGTATATTTTCAAAGGCTTGAAGACGCTTATCTTCTGGAGAAAAGAAAATTCGGTAATCATTATTAAAGAATAAATTCTGACCTCCCATTGCTGCTATCAAAACAATAATGATGGTTGCAATCGTGACTGCCCAACCTAATTTGGTGATTCTTTGGGAATAATTCTTAATAAAACTATTTAACATGAATACTACCTATTTATTAATTATTTTGATGGTCGCAAAGATTCTAATCTATCGACCAACCCTTTGCCACATGTCATTAATGCTTCAAGCTTCTGCACACTTTTGGCATAACCTATGAATCCTTGTAGCGATGCGACAAACATTAGAGACACCTCTTTAGAATCAATGAACTCTTTTACATTACCGGAAGATTTACCCCTATCGAGCGAGGCTTCAATCGCACCTTGCCACTCCTCATAAATACCTGCAATTCGATTTCTGAAACCTTCATCGATCGGTGACATTTCTTGAGCAAGGTTATTCAAGGGACACCCCAAACAAACGTCCTCTTCAGTCATTACTGAACCCGTTTGCATGAGTGTATTTTTCAAGACGGTTATCGGATCGTCAGAATTATTTAAGGGTTCTATCCAACTCGAATAAATTGTATCTCGGATAACTTCATCGACAACTGCATGACCTAATACGATTTTGTTTTCAAAATGGTGATATAAAGCACCTTTAGTTATCCCAGTATCCTTCAAGATATT
The DNA here is from genome assembly GCA_937929875.1 of uncultured Cocleimonas sp. GTDB lineage: Bacteria > Pseudomonadota > Gammaproteobacteria > Thiotrichales > Thiotrichaceae > Cocleimonas. Next base: position 1,787 of record CALFUP010000002.1, read on the forward strand.
ACTTAAACTGGCGGCCTGAAAGCCTGTTTTATAAATTTCATTAAAAGCTGCCAGCAGAATTTTATCTCTAGTGTCTAAACTTCTATCTTGCTGGGTGTAATGCTGGGAATATTCATGACTATCTTGTTTGATATTGTTGTTAGCCGTATTTTTTTTCTTTGAGCAACAAGGGTTTGAACCCCACAAATACCACCATTGTTTTGAAATTGCGTTTTTGTAGGTAGTACTTTTCATACTCAATATGATTACATACATACTGGTCGGTATGCAATTTATTTTAGTCACTTGAATATATATTTTTAATATGACGAGATTTTCACACGGGAGAATGACGCTATAAAAAATAGTGCAAAAAGGTGGGGGGTGTCATTTTCAATCAGTTTCTATCAGATCATTCGTAACTTGATATCAATCAACTACCTAAAGATCATTGCTATGTCTGGCTTTATTAGTGCTTCTTCGCCTCAAAATACGAGATACTGCATCGATACTCATATTCAATAACGCGGTAATTAAAATCAATAACAAAGCCCTGTCAAAGCGTAAATCTTGCATCGCATTATCAATATAAAAACCCAATGTGGCGACTCCCAATAAACCCATTATTGCGGTCTCTCTTAAGATAATTTCCCATCGATAAAATAGATAAGCGAGGAAATTACCATACAATCGAGGAGTAACTTCATAAGCATATAGATTCAAACCTTTAGCCGAATCGATTCGTAATTTCATGGAATTAGATTGGTTACCTAATAAATGACCAATAATTCCAGAATTATGCAAAGCTAGAGCAATCACAGCAGGCAACATTGATGGACCAAAAAACTGTAAAAGAATAAAGGCTAATATGTATTCAGGCGTAGATCGCATCACCACTAAAACCACATGCCCAATACCTCGCCCCAGTTTTGCTTGAAAGTGTTTTGATATCAGAGGATACACGATCAGACTCACTATTGCCGTCACCACGAGAGCAATCTGTGTCAGTAACAAAGTATTGATAATCCCTGGCATTGCTTGGTCTTGCATAATCGTGCCAAACCATTGGGCTAACTCATCATAACCACCCTGCTTATCTCCCCGTATTGGCGCTGGAATAATGTCTTGAGTAAAAAATCGGACAACATTATCCCATTTAACTTCATGCTGATTCTTCAGCAGGGTATAAAGTGCAATAGAAAAATAGACTGGTAACAAGAATGGTCGCAACCAATAACGCATACTCGCAATTAAGATATAGAAGACGAATAGCAGTACTACCACATAACTATAATCACCTTGCATAAATGAAGATTGGAGGTAAAAGCCCAAGGTTGGCAAACCAATAAAACCCAAAATGACACTACTGCGTAATCCGCATTCAAAACGATAAGCAGTGTAAGTTTTTAGTGACTGCCACACATCAGGTAGCAAACCATAAAAAAACCGATTCAGATGACCGCTATATTTTGGCAAAGCATGTACAACCGATTTATCAGCTTCCTCAATAATTTCCGCATATACTTTTGCAAAGGTTGCAGCGTAAGGAATTGCTAATGCCAAAATACCCGTTAAAGGACTTAAACCAAACACTTGTAAAAATATCAATGCCCAGAACAGCTCATGAATGGCCCGAAGAAAAGCACATAAGCCGCGCATTGGTGAAAAACGATAGAGATAGCTCAGTGGAATCGCACAGATTACACCTAATAAAACACCCAATAATGCAAAACTGATCGTTTGCAAAAGAGCATTCAATACTATTTTTATATCACCCATTTCAGGGTTTAAAATCGCCCAAGCAAAGCGCTGTAACTCTTGCCAAGGTTGTACGTTATATATATTTAAGTCAGCAAAAGGCAAGCAAAGCAAAGCAATAACAATAAAAAGAATTGAAACATTTCGATGAGAAAACTGAAGAGACTGCTGTTTAGCATTACGCATACTCACAAAAATACTATTGATATAAGCACGCTAAATCAGCCATGCCTAATTCACTAGTTGGCGCATCAATTACCAGCTTCCCATCCTTCAAACCTATAATACGATCGCAATGATTTAAGGCCAAGTAACTATCGTGTAAACCTAAAATAATGGTCTGACTGTATGCTTGCAGACTTTTAATAATCTCTTCCGCTTGATACTCATCCACAGCTGAAACGGGTTCATCAGCTAACAAAATTGGTTTCTTTTGATATAAAGCGCGAGCTAAGCCTGTGCGTTGCTGCTGTCCTCCCGATAGAGTATTAACTTTAGTAAAACACTTTCCTGTCAGTCGAAGCACTTCTAATAACTGTTTTATTTCAACCACATTTGCTTTGTAAGGGCGAATCAAATTCCACAAATTACGCCATGTCGGATAATCGCCCAAGCGCCCCATATAGACATTATGATAAACACTTAAGGCTTGAGATAAGGCGGGAGCTTGTGGAGCCCATGCACATTCATCTGGAGCTTGCTCGTATAAATATCGTAACAAGGTAGATTTACCCGCTCCGCTCTTACCCAGAATAGCGATGCGTTCACCTGCTTCAATCGTCATACTTAACTTCGCTATAACGATTGTTTCGTCATAACTAATAGTGACATCTTGAAGATCAAATAAAGGCAATGAAGAACCTTACTGGTCGATTAGGCCGATTTCTCTTGCCATATCTAAGACTGTTTGGAAATCCGCATTGCTAGCTGGGATAAATCCCGTCCGAGGAAAGGCATCTAAAATACTCTTATCTTTAATACTTAATAAGGCTTTAGTTACTTTAGCGCTAAAACCTTCACCATAAGCTTTATCGACATCGCCACGAATTGTCCATTGGTAATCAGGATAACCTGGGGTCTCCCAGATAATTGAAACTTTATTAGTATCAATTTTACCTGCAGCTAACTCCTTCGCCCATACCTTGTAATTAACTGCGCCTATTTGATATGCACCCGATTGGACTAGCGCTATGGTTCGGGAATGATTACCACTAAAACCCACCTTTTCAAAAATACCCTCAGGAGACTTACCGAACTGCTGGCGTAAAAAATACTCCGGCATTAAACGCCCTGAAGTAGAGCCTTTAGATCCAAAAGTAAACGTCTTATTTAAAATACCTTCAGGGATTTTCTCTGATTTTTTTATTACATCAACATCTTTATGAGCGATTAAGTAAGTTTTAAAGTTAGGATCTTCAACACCCTGAGCTATAGCTTGTGAGCCTTCAGATAATAGACGTGCACGCACACCTGACAAACCACCAAACCAGGCTAATTGCACATCATCATTACGAAAAGCCGTGATGCTGGCAGCATAGGACTTAACGGGAACAAACTTAACTTCATGATCAAGTGCTTTGCTCAGATAGTCAGCCACTTTATTGAAACGTTCTTGAAGAGCTGTTTCGTCTTGATCAGGAATCGCAGTAAAAACAAAAGGCTTTGCGTAAGCAAAACTGTTAATTGTCATCAACATAGTCAGTAAAGACAGAGTAAGCAGAGTTCGTTTCATCATATTCAGATTTTTCGATTATATTAAGAGTGCGTAGCCTAGTGGAAATAGTTTCTATGAGCAATAAAGTAAGTCAAATGAACGCCAGAACAGCAATATTTTCAGTATCACTATTTTAAAACACCTAGAAAACTAGGGGGGTGTCACTTTCAACGCTATCAAATAGAAAAAATTGGAAAAGAGTTGATTAATTGGCACTCCACTGACCAAAAACAATATTTTCTTTCACAAAATAATGTGGTGGTATCTGAAGTTTATAACCTTGTAAATTAGCTCTTATATCTCGACCAGTTTCGTCGAATTTATTCGAACTACACACATCTTTGAATTCACCAGCCGCATAATAAAGAGGACAATTTTTTGAGTCACCAAGATTAATATATACAAAATACTCTAGTTTGATTGAACGCGCTTGAGGTTGAACAGTTGGATGACTATTTTCTTGAGAATTATCCGTTATTACTTTCTCTAGCTTTTCAGGAAACTGGCGAAGTAATACAGCCACTTCCTTACTCCCCCATCGAACCTTCCTAATCTCTCCCGACTTCATCCCAGAGATATCCAGTTGTATCGCGGGCAATTTTTCGGTATCGCTACTTATCAGTCTTTCATCTGAAGAAAATAAAGAATTCACGAATACTACAGTCAATAATATAAGCCCTGAAAGCATCAGCAATTTAATGATTGCAGAAAATAGTATGCGTCGATTTTGCATAAGACGATTTACCCTGGCACGCCAAAAAAAATAAAAGACAAATTCAATCAGAGATAAACATATATCTATAGAACTGTCGATAATCCCCACTAGCGATTCTAGTGACAGTCTGTTAGTTTACACCTCTTTACTGCTCAAAAAATCACTTAGAAATTTACTTAAAAAATCACTTAAAAATTCACCTAAAATAACTTTATGAACCAAGCTACTTCGCAACAAACAAAACCACGTAAAATCCTTATTACCAGTGCCCTTCCCTATGCTAATGGTCCGATCCATTTAGGCCATATGGTTGAATATATTCAAACGGATATCTGGGCACGCTTCCAGCGTTTACGCGGCAATAGTTGCATTTATGCTTGGGCAGATGACGCTCATGGCACTCCGATCATGTTACGCGCTCAACAAGAAGGTATCGAGCCTCAAGAATTGATTGATAAAATGAAGGCTGAACATCAACAAGATTTTGATGATTTTTTCATTTCTTATGATAATTTTCATAGTACGCATTCAGAAGAAAATAAACACTTCTCTGAGCAAATTTATTTAGCTGCCAAAGCTAAAGGTAATATCTCGACTAACACGATTAAACAAGCATATGACCCTGAAGCAAATATGTTTTTACCAGATCGTTTCATTAAGGGGGAGTGCCCTAAATGTGGAACGGCTGATCAATATGGAGATAACTGTGAGAACTGTGGAGCAACATACTCTACAACCGAAGTTGTAAACCCTTATTCAGTTGTAACTGGCGCAACCCCAATAGAGAAAGATAGCGAGCATCACTTTTTTAAAGTGAGTGATTATGCCGACTTTCTCAAGAACTGGGTAAATAGCGGTGCAGTACAAAAAGAAATTGCCAATAAAATGAATGAGTGGCTGGATGACGGCCTCAATGACTGGGACATCTCACGCGATGCACCTTATTGGGGTTTCAAAATTCCTGGTACTGTAGACAAGTATTTCTATGTTTGGTTAGATGCCCCAATTGGTTATATCGCTTCTTTTAAAAATTATTGCGATCGCCCTGATGTTGATGTCAATTTTGATGAGTATTGGAAGACCGATGAGAACGGTGAAAATAATGATACTGAGCTGTATCATTTTATCGGCAAAGATATCGCCTACTTCCACACACTCTTTTGGCCAGCTGTTTTAAAGTCAGCTGATATGCGTTTACCAACAGGGGTTTTCTGTCATGGATTCCTCAATGTAAACGGCCAGAAAATGTCGAAGTCTCGTGGCACGTTTATCCAAGCCCGCGTATTTTTGGATCATTTACCCGCTGAGCCTTTACGTTATTACTATGCTGCAAAACTGAGTAATACGGTTGATGATATTGACTTAAACCTAAAAGATTTCCAACAGCGTATTAATAGCGACCTTGTAGGTAAAGTAGTCAATATCGCATCCCGTTGCGCAGGGTTTATTACTAAGAAATTTGATGGAAAACTCTCTGCCAATTTAGCTGATGAAGCACTGTATGAAAAATTTACCGAAGCCAGTGACTCAATCGCTGAAGCTTATGAAAGCAGACGTTACAGCAAAGCCATGCGCGAAATTATGGCGCTAGCTGATCTTGCTAATCAATACGTTGATGAAAAAGAACCTTGGGTTTTAGCGAAAGATGAAAACAGACAACAAGAAGTTCAAGATATCTGTTCGCAAGGAATTAATATGTTCCGTGCGATTATCACCTATCTAAAGCCAGTAATGCCTGAGCTTGCAAAAAAATCTGAAACATTTTTAAACGCAGGTGAATTAACTTGGACTTCTGTTTCTGAGCCTTTATTTGGAACAGAAATTACCAAGTTCAAAGCGTTGATGACGCGCATCGAAGAAGACAAAATCGAGGGCATGTTAGCTGCAAATAAAATATTACTTAATGAAGCTGCTGTTTTACAGGGTGGAAATAAAAAAGCGGAGACTGAAGTTAGCGATGAAAATAAAGAATCAGATCCAATCAGCTCAACAATCGAATTCGATGATTTCGCGAAAATTGATCTTCGCATAGTTAAAATAGTAAATGCAGAGCATGTTGAAGGTGCGGATAAATTACTACAGCTTACCCTCGACCTTGGCGAAGAAAAAGGTCAGCGTAATGTTTTCGCAGGAATAAAATCAGCGTATGAGCCAGAAGAACTGATTGGTAAAATGACGGTAATGGTGGCTAATCTTGCACCACGTAAAATGCGTTTTGGTATGTCTGAAGGCATGGTATTGGCAGCTGGACCAGGAGGGAAAGATATTTACGTATTGAATCCTGACGATGGAGCGGTACCCGGCATGCGAGTTAAATAGAAATAAATTAGGGTAAATTGAGTCAATGGGTGTTTAAAAAAAAGTACACCCCCCTACTTTTTATAGGCTTTTCAAGACAAGTAACTTATTGGCTTTAAAAATTTTTTACTTTGGTTTGAATAACTTGGAATTAGATAAAACCTAATGAGATTCCGTAGACTCTTTTAGACTCGCTCTAAACCAATCCAGCAATCCTTTTGTAGAACTATCGTGTTCATGCAAGTCTTCATTACTTTCCAGTTCATCCAAAATGTTTGTCGCTAGCTTTTTACCTAATTCTACTCCCCATTGGTCGTATGAGTTTAAATTCCAAATAATGCCTTGAACAAATATTTTGTGTTCGTACATGGCTAGCAAAGAACCCAAAGCTCGCGGAGTAAGCTTTTTAATCACAATAGAATTACTTGGCTGATTTCCTCCAAATATCATATGCGGCAAACGATTTTCAGCTTTATGTAATTCAATATTTGCTTCAGCAAGCTGTTTACGCGTCTCTTCCATATCACGGCCCTTCATTAAGGCTTCTGTCTGCGCAAGAAAGTTCGATGCGAGAATTTGCGAGTGATTATCGTGAGTACCATGTGATTTTACTGAAGCTATAAAATCAGTTGGGATAAGACGTGTTCCTTGATGAAGTAACTGATAAAAAGCATGCTGTCCATTTATTCCCTCAGCGCCCCAAATAATTTTACCAGTAGAATATGTGGTTTGACTGCCTTCACGATCTACAGACTTGCCATTACTCTCCATATCAGCCTGCTCAAGATAAGCGGGTAACATACGTAAATTATGATCGTAGGGTAAAACTGCACTTGATTCCGCATTAAAGAAGTTACCGTACCAAATGCCTAACATCGCCAAAATAACAGGGATATTCTTATCTAGTGGCGTTTCCTGAAAATGCACATCCATCTCATGAGCACCTTCAAGTAACTCAATAAAATTATCCATACCCACAGAAATCACGCTAGCTAGACCAACCGAAGACCAGAGAGAATAGCGTCCACCGACCCAATCCCAAAAACGGAACATATTTTTAGTATCAATGCCAAAGGCTTTCACTTTATCTTCATTTGTTGATACAGCGACGAAATGCTTTGCGATATCGTCTTCAGTGGCACGCCCTGTTCCATCAAGAAACCATTGTTTTGCTGTTTCAGCATTAGTTAAAGTTTCTTGAGTGGTGAATGTTTTGGAAGCAATAATAAAAAGAGTGGTTTCGGGACGCAACTGACGAAGCAGTTGCTCAATATGTGAAGCATCTACATTTGATATAAAATGTACTTTTAAGCTTTTATGAGAATAAGGCTCTAAAGCTTTACACACCATGTGAGGACCAAGGTCAGATCCACCGATGCCAATATTCACTACATTGGTAATGGGCAAACCGGCATAGCCAATCCAATCACCATTCCTAACAGTATTAGAAAAAACGCTCATCTTTTCTAATTCAACATCAATCAACGGCATCACGTTTTCATCATCAACAAAAACTGGCTTTTCAGAACGATTACGAAGTGCAGTATGTAATACGGCTCGTCCTTCCGTATTGTTTATTTTTTCACCGGCAAACATCTTGTCACGCCACTCTTCAACACCAGCTTGTCTAGCTAGATCGAACAGAAGCTGCATCGTTACGTCAGTGACACGGTTTTTAGAGTAGTCTAACAGCATGTCATTAAACTGGAGTGAGTAACGTGAGAAACGCTCAGGGTCTTGTTCAAACAGTTCAACCATATGAACTTTGTTTACTCGTTCAAAATGATCTACCAATGCCATCCAAGCGGGTGTATTAATTAGTGGGGATTTAGCATTTAGAATGACTCTATCTGGTCTCATGTTTATTCTCTAGACACTTATAATGGTTATACAGAATTAAATGTTAAACTAAATAACCTAGTTGAATTTCGATTTTTTATTATCAATCAGCATTAAAAGCCCAGGTAATGTGTTTGATATCTAATGTAAGTATATCTTAAGTAATTAGCACTGTCCTTTATGTTGAAACCAGTTTTGAAAGCTGTGTTAATTACAGTATTAAAAATACTATTGAGACAGTTTTAGTAGCTTATCCACAAAAATAGAGTATTGAGTGAATCAAAAATTAATTAGCTATTCTCAAATCAGACTTATCTAATTGTTTATGTTTAACTAGAACTTCCTCAATGGGAATAGGTTTTGCTATTTCATAACCTTGGCCATAATCAACACCCATCTCTCTTAAGATTTCAACAATTTGATCATTTTCAACATATTCAGCGATGATTTTTAGGTTCATCGTATGCCCGACTTGATTAATAGACTGCACCATTGTTCTTGCAACTTCATCATTAGCAATATGCTTAACAAAACTCCCATCAATTTTCAAATAATCTACATTTAAGGATCTTAGATAACCAAATGAGCTGACCCCTGTTCCGAAATCATCCAATGAGAATTTACAACCCAATGATTTCAAACTAGAGATAAAATTATTAATGGCATTTAAATCTTCTACTGCTACTTGCTCCGTAATTTCAAAACAAAGCATTTGCGGGTGAACACCCGACGAAATTATTTCTTCTTTAACAAAACTTAAAAACTGAGGGTCATTTAAGCTCTGGCCAGACAAATTGATTGCAAATACGGGTAAAGGATTCTGTTCGGGTATATCTTTGATATGCATGAATACATTTTTAATAACCCATCGATCTAACCTTGGCATCATTGAATAATATTCAGCTGCTGCAATAAATTCAGCAGGAGATATTGCCTTACCTTTTTCGTCAGATAACCGAATAAGACATTCGTAGTGGTGAAAAGGTTTTTTGTATTCTTCTAATTTTAAGGGATGTATAGCTTGTGCATGCATGCGAAAACGATTTTCTTGTAAGGCTTTTTTAAGAATCAAAACCCACTCTAAATTACCTTCAAGTTTTTGAATTTCAGCATTTTCAGCACGATAGGCAAACACATTATTACCACCTAGCTTGCTGGCTAAATTACAGGCAATATTAGCTTCTGAGATTGCTCTAGCTGAAGATGTAGTATTTACATCAACTACCATGAAACCTGCGCTCATCGTTATAGAATACTGTTCACCACGAGACATGAATTCAAACTCTGAAACACTTTGCAAAACTCCTCGTATTGCTTTCATTGCATCAGATAATTTACGATCACTAAAAACAACAGCAAAGTCATTAGCAGAGACTCTACCCACAATATCTATTGATTTATTCGTGTAGGATTTTATTATGTCGGACATACTTGAAATCAAATTATCAGTACTGGTATAACCAATAGTGTCATTGATCACTTGGAACTGATCGATAGAAAAATAAGCTAGCACATGTTTTGCATTATGTTTGTGTGCATTATCAATAAGTTGCTTAACTTCAGCATCAAAAGACTTTCTCTTTAACATTCGAGTTAAAGCATCATAAGTTTCTAAATTTGATAGTTTTGTTTCAAGCGCCTTTTTTTCAGTGATATCACGTAGTACCAGAATTTTTCTTTTGTCACCCGAGGCATGACTATGAATAAGGTTAAGCTCAATTGAAAAATTTTGATCCATTTGAGTAGACAATAAACAATCGCGTTTGATGTTTTCATAACCATTTTGGTTATCCAAAAGTCCTTGCATCACTCTTCTTGTTTCGCGATTTAATAGTCTAAAAACTTCACTATGCGTTTTCCCCATCACGCTACGAAGTTTACACTCGAGCATATTTTCTGCTTCGACATTCAAATAAATTATCTGGTTTTGAGCATTTAAAATTACTATCGCCTCTGGAAGTAATTTATAGGCATTTTCTTGATAATGATCAGATTTTTCAGGCGTACCAGATAGCTTACTTAAACCACTATTGTCTTTCTTAAATGAAAATGCACTAAACGCCTTTTTCTTCCTCAAAAAGAAAAAAGCGAAAATTACAGCCGCAAATATAGCTAACAGTAATAAAGTACTGGCTACGATTGTAAAAATATGTGAATCGAATATATTCAATTAATACACTAAGCAATTGGATTTCATTAATAATTATTATTATTATAAAAATAATATCTCTCTACAATTTTCTCATACCTTTGATGAATACTTGCTTAAGGGATTCAATAATTGAATAGTTTCTAACCCAAGTTACCTTCTTCTCCAAGACACTCTTCAAAAAGTAAATGTAATACTCTCCCACTAAGAATTTCCCATCAGATTTTCTATTGAAAACTAGTAATTCAAAATAGTTAGTTAAGCTTAGTAAGTTAATTCTGAACAAAAAAAAGCCGCTAATTAAGCGGCTTTCTGAAAACAGTATAAACGAGTGTAATTATACTTTTTCTTTGATTCTTGCTGCTTTACCAGTCAAACCACGTAAGTAATATAATTTAGCACGTCTAACCGCACCTTTACGTTTAACTTCGATACCAGCGATAACATGGCTATATGTTTGGAAGACACGCTCAACACCTTCGCCGTAAGAAATCTTACGCACTGTGAATGCTGAATTTACGCCACGGTTTCTGATAGCAATAACAACACCTTCAAAAATCTGAACACGCTCACGGTCACCTTCTTTAACTTTTACTGATACAGCAACAGTATCGCCAGGATTAAATTCTGGAATTTCCTTGCTCATTTGCTCGGCTTCAATCGCCTGAATAATCGTACTCATGATAAGTCCTCTAAAACTAATTGTTTTCTTTCAAATATTCATCAAGTAATTTTGAATCTTCATTACTCAATGTATTACGTTCAATTAAGTCATTTCTTCTCTGGTAAGTTCTACCTAATGACTGCTTTTTGCGCCAGCGTGCAATCGCTTTATGATCACCACTTTTTAACACTGCTGGTACAACTAAATCTTCAATCGACTCCGGCCTAGTATAATGACCACAATCTAATAAATTCTCTGTGAATGAATCTTGAACTGCTGAATCCTCATGCCCAAGTACTGAGGGTAATAAACGTGTGATAGCATCTATAATAACCATCGCACCTAATTCACCACCACTTAAGACATAGTCACCAATTGACCATTCTTCATCAACTTCAAGTTGGATAACTCTCTCATCAATACCTTCATATCGACCGCAGAGTAATATCAAACTCTCAACCTTTGGATCTTGAGAAACCTCGCGAAACATTGATTGTTCAAGCCTTTCACCTTGAGGACTAAGATAAACCAACGTAGTCTTTTCAGGTGCTGCAGCTCTAACAGCGCGAATGGTTTCTAATAAACAATCCGCTTTCATCACCATTCCAGGCCCACCACCGTAGGGACGATCATCGACAGTACGATGTACATCCTTGGTGAAATCTCTAGGATTCCAGCAATGTAGCTCTATCAATTCACGTTGTGAAGCTCTACCTGTTACCCCGACTTGAACAACACTCTCTACAAGTTCAGGTAACAGTGTAATAACATCAAAACGCATTTGGATTGGACCTTCAATTTAAATTAACTAAAACTCAGGATCCCAATCTACAACCATTAGAGACTTATCTATATCCACTGTTTTGATCACATCATCATAAATAAAAGGTAAAAGATGCTCTTTTAATTCAGCACTTTCTGTATCTTTTACCACTATGACATCATTGCTACCAGTATTAAAAAGCCAATCGATTTGACCTAACTTTTCACCTAGTGTCGTCTCAACAGAAAGACCAATTAAGTCTCTCCAAAAATATTCACCTTCTGCAAGCACTTCCAATTGATCCTTATGGATTGCAATTTCAGTACCTACCAAGGCTTCAGCTTCATCTCGATATTGGATACCATCGAGTTGAGCTATTATATTTTTACCTTGTTCTTTACCTTCAATCAGCTTGCGTGATACCCAAGACTGATCTTTACTACTTTTCATGTACCACTGAGAATATTCAGTGATTTTCACTCGCGGTGAAGTATGAGAGAAGACCTTTACCCAACCTTTGATTCCATGGACTCCTGAGATTTTACCCAGAAGTATGTAGTCATCAGACTGGTTCATACAGCCTCAACCTGAATGAATTAAGCAGCAGCTTCAGCTGATGCAGATTCTTTCAGTAAAGTATTAACACGTGTAGAAAGCTGTGCGCCCTCTTTGATCCAATGATCAACACGATCTTTCTTAAGCTCTAAACGTACTTCTTGACCAGTCGCACGTGGATTGAAAAAACCTAGTCTTTCAATATAACCACTGTCACGAGGCTTACGCGAATCAGTAACAACGATATTGTAAAATGGACGTTTCTTAGAACCGCCTCTAGCCATACGGATTGTAACCATAATCTTAAAATCTCAAATATTTGATTAACAATTTTCTACAATTAAAGATATTGTGAAAATCAAAAATCTATTTAGCTCAACAATAGAGCATGTGAAAAATAATCGCGCAATTTTACGCTTTTTAATTCAAAAAGGAAGCAATTTTATCGCTAAAAGTAATAATAAACAAAGCAGATGACATAAGGGCTTCTAAATTGAACATATGGTATTCAAAAAGCACACCCCCTTACTTTTTCAACTATATCAATAATACAAATGTATAAAAAACTATCCAATATTGACCGTTAAGCGCTTAAATCTTGATTATTTTCTAGCTAGTAATAAACTAATGACCATACCCCTAAGACTGTTCTTCAAAGTATCGGTGAATAGTTTACATAATAAAAACAATAAACCCCTAAATTAGGAAGAATCTAAGAATGAATTTTTTCTCTTCTATTCCCTATCAGAAAACAAAGAATCAGATAGTCAAATCAAGACAAGTATCCATCAAAACAGGATTGGTAAAACTGTTCGGTATTTGTTCTTTCATTTTACTGACATCGCAAAATGTTCACGCTTTCGATTTACAAGTAAATATAACAGACGAAAAAGGTGTAAATACGACTCAAACAGTAAACTGGACTTACCAAGATCTAGTAAATGGTAACTTTATTAAGAAAATTCCAAGCCTGCTCACTTTCAAGCGACAAGATGCGGCCTACATTGTGTCGACTATAAAAAATAAGTACTTAACCTTTTATTCGAATAAAAATGAAAAACTGAAAGCCACTTACGCTGGCGGTGCATACTTTATAAAATACACACATCGCTGGTAACACCAAAGATTACATCCCTGGAAAACCGCCACCACCGCCCATTCCTGGTGGCATTTTGCCTTGCATGCCGCGCATCATCTTCTTAAGACCACCGCCTTTAAATTTCTTCATCATTTTACTCATTTGCTTGTGTTGCTTTAACAAACGATTAACATCTTGAATTTGTAAACCAGAACCCGCAGCAATGCGTTTCTTACGCGATCCTTTTATGACATCAGGAAAACGACGTTCTTGCACAGTCATAGAGTTGATAATCGCAACCATGCGATCAACCTCTTTATCTCCTGCGCCATCTTGCACAGCTTGAGTCATCTTACCCATGCCGGGTAATTTATCCATCATGCCGCCCATGCCACCCATTTTTTTCATTTGTAGCATTTGCGCACGCAAATCTTCTAGATCGAAGCCTTTGCCTTTATTTAATTTCTTTGCAAGTTTTT
>CALFUP010000003.1 GCA_937929875.1 uncultured Cocleimonas sp.
TGATTAGGTCCAACTCACCATCTATCAATAAATCATGAATCGATTGCGTGGTGTCTTCACGTAAATACAAGCGCAACTCGGGATATTCAGAACGAATACTGGGCAACAATTCTGGAAGTATAAAGGGCGCAATCGTGGGAATAACACCAAGGTTCAAGCGCCCAGACAATGGCTTCTGATTGTTCTGCGCAACCTCAGTAAGATATTCAATATCGCGCAAGCAATGCCGCGCATGATTCGCAATCTCTCTGCCAGTTCGGGTAATTGTCACACTCTTATTGGTTCGATCAACCAGTTGCGCACCCAACTGAGATTCCAATTCTTTTATTGCCACACTAAAAGCAGATTGCGAGACAAAACACGCCTTCGCAGCATTGCCGAAATGCTGATGTTTTTCTAATGCTACAAAATATTTGAGTTGTTTAATCGTCGGTAATTTCATGATTGATCTCTGTTTTGGGAAAACACGTCTTTAAAACCTGACACTACGCATTCTATTTTATAGAACGTAACGATAAAAACAAACCAATTTACAGAACAACATATCTTGCACTACTATGCACGCCTAAACAGACTAAACCAGAATATTTATAGACCCAAGACCTCCACATAATTAAAAACAATCACTCATTTTCATCATGAGCTATTGCTTTTATAACTAACGCACACATAGTAAGTGGCAATATAAATAGCACGACAAAACAACCCGTTTTAGAGGTCATTTTCACCTTTAAAACATATTACAAATTTACTTATTTTTATTTAAAAGGAAGACAACATGTCAACATTAGAAAACAAAGAAGGCCAAGCAGTACCACAGGTCACTTTTCACACCCGTCAAGAAAACGATTGGGTTGATGTAACAACAGACGATATTTTCAAAGACAAAACAGTCATTGTGTTCTCACTTCCAGGAGCATTCACACCGACATGTTCATCAGCACACGTGCCACGTTACAACCAACTAATCCCAGCATTTGAAGCTAACGGTGTTGACGAAGTAGTTTGTGTTTCAGTAAACGATGCATTCGTCATGAACGAGTGGCAGTTTGACCAAGACGCTGAAGACATCACTTTCCTACCTGATGGTAACGGTGAATTCTCTGAAGGCATGGGCATGCTAGTAGACAAATCAGCCATCGGATTTGGCAAGCGTTCATGGAGATATTCTATGCTTGTTAAAAATGGCGTAGTTGAAAAAATGTTCATCGAAGCTGATGTTGACGGCGACCCGTTCTCAGTTTCGGATGCAGACACAATGCTAAACTACATCGCGAAAGATGCTGCAATTCCAGCTAGCATCACAGTAATGTCACGTGACGGTTGTGGCTTCTGTGCATCTGCAAAAGACATGCTAGACGAAGCTGGTTTAGAGTTTGAAGAGTTAGTAATGGGAACTGATTACACAGATCGAAGTCTACGTGCAATGGTTGGATCAACAAGCGTTCCTCAGGTTTTTATTGATGGAAAATGTATTGGTGGATCAGAAGAGTTGAAATCGTATTTAACTAACGCTTAATTCGAGCATTCATCTTTAAAAATAAATAGCATCTATTCTGAAGAATAGAACGTTAATTCAAAAGTTAGATGCTATTTAGAATAGAAAATGACGGTTCTGTTGAGCCTGTCGAATACACCCCCGTACTTTTTAAGTACTTTCTGAGAAAGTGTTTAAAAAGTAGGGGGGTGTGCTTTTAAACGCAAAATATCTACTTAAAGCTAAAATTCACGCGTCCTAATCAAAAACTAGCGATGAATACCCTAGAGTGTTTATATTTATTTTCAGGGACAATAAATCCATTAAAATAAATATAAAAATTCCGTGATCTAAGCGCGGTGATCTAAGTTCGGTCATCTAAACTCAGTGATCTAAACAGAGGAAACATAAAATGAGCAAGCATTACGACCTAATCTCAATCGGCGCTGGCAGTGGCGGACTTTCAATCGCAGAACGTGCCGCATCCTACGGTGCAAAAGTTGCGGTTTTTGAGGACAAAGAACTCGGCGGCACTTGTGTCAACGTTGGCTGCGTTCCGAAAAAAGTCATGTGGTATGCCGCAGGTATTGCCCAAGGTTTAATGGATGCTCAAGATTATGGCTTCAATATTGATCTCGAAGGCGACTTTAATGGAAACCAATCGGGCAAACTCAACTGGGAAAAACTCGTCTCTAAACGTGAAAACTACATTGGTGGCATTCTCGATTGGTATGACGGATACCTAGGCGGTGCAGGCGTAGAAGTTATCAATGGCGAAGCAAAGTTCGTTGATAATAAAACCGTCGAAGTCACCGTTGATGGCGAAACGGTTCAATACACAGCAGACAATATCGTCATTGCATCTGGTGGTCGCCCGATTATTCCAACAGATGTAGAAGGTGCAGACTTCGGCATAGACTCTGATGGATTCTTCCAAGAATTAGACGAAGTACAACCCAAAAAAGTCGTCGTCGTCGGCGGTGGTTATATCGCTTTAGAACTCGCCATGCTAATGAACGGTTTAGGCTCGGATGTCACCTTATTAAACCAAGGCAGACGTGTGCTAGCAGGCTTTGATGAGACCATCAAAGACGCACTCAATGCACAAATGAAGTCAGATGGCATTAGCCGTAATCTAACTGAAAAAATCAGCAAAGTAATTCAGCAAGACTCAGTCACCGATGCAAATGGATATAAAAAGCTCACCATAGAACTAGCTGACGGCACAGAAATCACAGACGTCGACTCACTCATTTGGGCAATCGGCCGACGAGCAAATACCGACAACATTGGAATTGAAAAAACCGATGTTAAAGTCAATCCAAATGGCACA
>CALFUP010000004.1 GCA_937929875.1 uncultured Cocleimonas sp.
TAAAACTGAATATCAAACAATTAAACAAAATTCGTGGCAAAGAAATCGGCATGATTTTTCAAGATCCGATGACTGCGTTAAATCCATATTTACGCATCGGTAAACAACTCACTGAAGTTTTAACAGCACATCAAGATCCTAACAATCACTTAGATAAAAAAGCCATCAAAGCACTCGCGATTAAAATATTAGAACGCGTGCAAATCAAAGATGCTGAGCAACGTTTTAACAGTTATCCGCATGAGCTTTCAGGTGGAATGCGACAGCGTGTGGTAATTGCAATGGCTTTATTATGTAAGCCTAAATTGATTATTGCAGATGAGCCAACTACCGCGTTAGATGTCACGATTCAAACCGAAATTATTCGATTATTAAAAGATATACACACTCGAGAAAATACCAGTATTGTATTGATTACCCATGATTTGCCGCTAGTAGCAGGACTATGTGATCGTATTGCCGTAATGTATGCAGGTCGTATTGTGGAAATGGGAACGGTCGATGATATTTTCAAACATGCGAAGCATCCCTATACTCAAGCGCTACTGAAAGCCACACCTCAGCATTCTTTTCAAACCGAGCAACAAGAATCTACTCAAAAGAAGAAACCATCAAATCGAATGCAAGCGATTGATGGATCACCACCAGATCCATTAAACCTGCCACAAGGTTGTGCTTTTAACCCGCGTTGCACACAAGTGATGGAAACGTGTTTAGAAGGGCAACCGCCATTAAAAATTTCTGAAGACGGACATCAAAATCGTTGTTTTCTGGAGGTGAAATAAGTGTACTTGGAGAACTCTGCACTTTGCTTCGACGTTCCCCGTCGTTTCCTTACGGAAATTCGCCTACTACCTCTTTGTCGCCTAGGGCGTCTAAAGAGGCACCCCCGTTTAGAGTGGTTTTCTTATGAATAGCAACGATTCTCAACCTTTATTATCGTGTTCTGCACTAAATGTGATATTTAACCAGGGAATCAAGCACGGCAAGAACCAAGAGTTACACGCGGTGAAAGATGTTTCATTCACCTTGGATAAGAACGAAATATTAGGAGTCGTAGGAGAATCTGGCTGTGGTAAATCAACAGTAGCGAGAAGCATTCTACAATTACAAAAGCCTAGTAGTGGAGCGATTGAATTTAACGGACAAGATTTGTCTGGTTTAAATAAAACGCAACAACTGCAAATGCGCAAAGATATTCAATTGATTTTTCAAGATCCTTTGGATGCTTTAAACCCAAGAATGACCGTCGCGCAAATTATCGCTGAGCCTTTGTATAATCTAGCCGCTGTACTTGGCAAAAAATTGAACAAACAACAAATCCAAGAAAAACTGAATCAAGTGATGGATTCGATCGGTTTACAACAAGCGCACTTAAATCGTTATCCGCATGAGTTCTCTGGCGGCCAGTGCCAGCGTATCGGTATCGCCAGAGCTATGATTGTTAATCCGCAATTATTGATCTGTGATGAGCCTGTCAGCGCCTTAGATGTGTCGATTCAAGCGCAAATTATTAATCTATTGTTAGATTTAAAAGAACAGACACAAATGAGTATGATTTTTATCTCGCATGATTTAAACATCGTGCGCCAAGTCAGTGATCGTATTCTAGTGTTGTACAACGGCGAGATCGTCGAAAGTGGCAATGCGGAAGAGGTGTATCAGAATCCACAACACGAATACACGAAAAAACTATTGGATTCAATTCCCTTGGCTGATCCTGAAATGGAACGATTACGAATCCTTGGGTAAATCATCTAAAAAGTGGGGGGGTGTCATTTCGACTACGCTCAATACAGGCATTTCGACTTCGCTCAATACAGGTATTTCGACTCCATACTATACAGGTACTCATAGGCCAAGCAATCGATTTGACAAATCTCAGAAAACTATGTGGTACAGTTCAGCAGAACCGTTATTTTATATTCTAGTTAAATGATCGCATAATATCCGCTGGATTTCTTTTCTCTTTCTTTAGTACTTTTGTCTTTTTAGATGCCGCTATATTTGCTGCAGGACATTGATCATTTTCAATATGATACAAAGCTGTCTTTAACATCGCTTCACTTGGATCAGAAAACACCTTGCTTAGATCGTCATTAGCAACACATGTTGGTGCAATTCCATCGAAATAATCACCTTGATTTATGTCATTTACGATATTGAATGAAGCGGCAGATAATGTTTTATCGCAGAAGTTGATGGGTCTGAAGCCTATGGGTTTGCCGCAGGTTGTTTGACCGATGGTTATAACCTCAATGCCAACGGGTTGCATCGCGTTGATGAGTAGTTCACTCGCTGAGCAGGTGCCATCTAGCGTTAGTACGTAAAGTCGATCTATATCGAGTGAATTTTCAATAGCCAAAAATGGGAAAGACTCGTCAAAATTGTTGTATCTATCGTTATAAGCTAGCTTAGTTACGTCTGCGCCTACAGCACTATCTCCAGCAATATATGAGGCGAGTACTTGTGCTGTATCAATCCTGCCGCCACCGTTGTAGCGCAAGTCTAATACGAGTTCGTTAATGTTTTCTTGTTTTAAGGTATCGAATGCTGTGGCTAGTTCGGCTTTACTGGGTTGAATGAAACTACTGAAGGCGAGATAGCCTATTTTGTTGTCTATTTGATTATCAGTGGTTGATGTTATGACTTCGGTCTTTAGCACCGTATTCATTTTTACGAGGCCTTTGCTCATTGATTTGTCTGTTGCTTGAGCATCCGTGGAAATTACGGAAAAGCTTAGTAACTCACCATCATTATAGTTACTCAAAAATACGCCTAAACCGCCATCATTATTAATCTTGCTAACGGATACTCCTTCGATAGACACAATTTGGTCACTGCGTTGTAATCCTGCTCGACCTGCCGATGAGTCGTCAAAGACGACACTGACGGTCAAACGATCATCATTATTTCTATATGAAAAGCCAATGCCGTTATACGTTCCTTCGTCAAAGAAATTTTGTTGTGCTTGTTTATCTGCAATATTGCTAAAGCGATCTGGCGCGACACGTAGGTCAACGAGTAAATCTCTGGGTGAATTGTAGTCATTTGGATTAACCACGGGTACTTGATCGTAATAAAGATAAAAATCTTTCATTACATCATAGACAAATTTATTTTGACCGTTAACTGAGCAATCATCTGCCGTTATTGATGTAGGGTTTCCACCGCCGCCACCACATCCTGCGATTGATATTAATAGCGGTACAACTATTAATCGCCAATTAGATTTCGTTCTTAATAATAAGGAATTCAGTGATAAGTCATTCATGGATAAACTATGCATTGTTATAAATCATTGATTAAGTTTGATAAGTCATTCTAATTGAGAAGTATTTATAAAGCAGTTAAATTTTTTTCTATCCTAATTAATACGAAAATCTCGAAGAATGATGTAGAAACATACTTAAAACTAGGGGGTGTGTACAAGTGTCGTTTTAATCTATTGAAATTGCAGTAACACTATCATTCATCTTAATGATTCCTGATCGGATCACTCTAGCATTTATTCCACCATGACCGCGCACTGCGTTATAGCCTCCATCACCGAAGGTTTCCTCCATGAATGAGCAGGGATGGCAGAGGCCAGTGTATTCAAGAATTACCTCACCCATTTGGAATTGCTTGTCTTTGAGTGCCAAAAGGTTGATTCCACTAACGCAGATATTTCGGCGTAACAGAGCTGGGTCAACTGACTTCATCCCCAGGTTTGATTCAATCACGGGCAAGTGTTCGGTTTGAATAA
>CALFUP010000005.1 GCA_937929875.1 uncultured Cocleimonas sp.
TTTGCTGAAAATCCTGATGTGTTAGTGCCTGAACAGTTCGTGGAAGAGGGTAAAATTATCCTCAATATCAGTCCAACAGCCGCCCAAGGATTGCTAATAGACAATCATAGTTTAAGTTTTAGTGCGCGTTTTGGTGGTAAGCCTTTTAACGTTTATGCCCCAATTGGTGCAGTATTAGCGCTTTATGCGAGTGAAAATGGCGAAGGCTTGTCATTTGACTATGAAGTGTCTGATGAGACTCCTCCTGAGGATCCGCCACCATCTAAAATAGGCAGTGTTGATTCGGGCGGTAAGAAACCTAGTGCTTCAGATAAGAATAAAAAGTCAAAACGTCCCTCGTTAAAAGTAGTTAAATGATGAGACCGTTGAACAAAAGTTATGACGGACTAAAAATGCTTGAATTCCACTTATTTCCCTTAAAAGTTCGCTCAATAGTCGTGCTATTAACCTCACTTTTAAGAAAAACATCTGAAATTACGCTATTTCTAATCTCGCCATACTTTCATACATCTTATTTAACTAAAGTGGCCTCTAAATGAAGCTCGCAATGATTGTGGCGATGGCTAATAACAATGTCATCGGCTTAAATAATGATATGCCTTGGCATTTACCCGCTGACTTACAATGGTTTAAGAAAACTACTTTGGGAAGTCCAATCATTATGGGGCGAAAAACCTATGAGTCTATTGGTAGGCCTTTACCCGGTAGATTAAATATAATCCTTAGTCGTGATAAAAAATTAAACATTGATGGTTGTACAGTGGTAAATTCTCTAGAAGATGCAATCACTACAGCTGAAGAAGCAAACAATGCTTCTGATAATCCTAAAGATGAAATTTTCATTACGGGTGGCGCTCATCTTTATAATAAATTCTTAGAACAAGCTGATACATTATATTTGACGAAAATTGATGCAGATTTAGAAGGCGATACGTTTTTCCCAGACTATACTCAATACAGTTGGCAAGAAACTCAACGAATTGAGTCTCCAGTTGACGATAAAAATCCCTACTCCTTAACGTTTTTAAAGCTTGAACGATTAAAAGCTGAACCTGATGTGTAAATAACCTTAGGGGTTGTTTTTACATGACGTCTGCTAAATAGGCACAAAATCTATGGGAACCTTATTAATACTTAACGCTAAAATTGTGAATGAGAACACAATTATTGAATCTGATATTTATATCAGAAGCGGACGTATTGAAAAAATTGGAAAAGACCTTTCTTCCATGAAAGTTGCCAATATACTGGATGTCAAAGGCAAGTATGTAATGCCTGGTATGATTGATGATCAAGTGCATTTTCGTGAGCCGGGAAAAGAACAGAAAGGCAATATTCAGATAGAGTCACGAGCTGCCGTTGCAGGTGGAGTAACTACCTTTTTTGAAATGCCCAATACGATCCCTCACGTATTAAATAATGAAATTCTAGAACAAAAAATGGCGATTGCTGAGCAAACTTCGATTGCTAACTATTCCTTTTATCACGGCTCATCAAACGATAATTTAGAAAATATTAAACTTATTGATCCTTTGTCATGCTGTGGTTTAAAAATATTCATGGGCTCAACCAATGGAAATGTGTTGGTTGATGATGAAGCAACCTTAAGTGATATCTTTAAATTCGCCCCTTTGTTGGTGGCTACACATTGTGAAGATACCCCCACTATTGTTGAAAATGAAGAAAACTATCGTCAAATTTATGGTGATGATATCCCGATCTCTTTGCATTCAAAAATACGCAGTGAAGAAGCTTGTTTTGTTTCGACTTCACTTGCACTTGAATTGGCTAAAGAACACGATACGCGTTTGCATGTCTTACATATTTCAACAGCTAAAGAAGCCGAACTTTTCTCAGAGCTTTCTCCAAAGGAAAAACGAATCACTAACGAGGTATCTGCACCATATTTAACTTTTTGTGATGAAGACTACGAGACAAAAGACACGCTTTTAAAGTGTAATCCTTCAATAAAAACGGCTATTGATCGGGCAGCCCTATTTCAAGGCTTGTTAGAAGGTCAAATTGACTCAATCGGCACAGATCATTCGCCTCACTTATTGGTAGAAAAGGTTGGCAATTACTTCGATATTCCCGCAGGAATGCCAGGTGTTCAATTTGCACTTCCCTCGCTCTTAGAACATTATCAAGATGGTCTCTTTTCATTAGAATTAATTGCCGAAAAAATTAGCCATAACGTTGCAGATATTTTCAACATAAAGGAACGAGGTTATATTCGCGAAGGTTATTGGGCTGATTTGGTCGTTATTGATCTTGAAAATGGATTTACTGGGGCAAACAAGGACGTTATTTCAAAGTGTGGGTGGACTCCTTACGAAGGCTTTGAATTCCGGTCTAGTGTTTATGCGACTGTGGTTAATGGTGATTTAGTTTATATCAACGGAAAAGTAAGGTTAGGTACTCTGGGTAAACGCGTTGAATTTGAGCGTGAAGTATTAAATTAAAATTATAATTTTCAGTCTTTAATTCCGTTTTCTAATCTTGTTTTTTTATAAAAATATTCTCTGCTCAATATCTTTGATTAATATTAAAGTAAAGTAAATAAATAATGATGTACTACTGCACTTATCGTGAATCCTAGATTCCAATATCAGTAAATTTTTAAATTGAACAAAATTGGCTTATACTGATACTACTAGTAATAGCATGCAAAATATTAATCACAATAAATTAAATATTGTATGTCTATAACTTACTTGCTAAATATCATATCAAAATAATTGGGGAATTATTAAAATGAAAGCTAAAATACTAACGGTCGTACTCCTGTGTGGATTAACTACACATACCTTTGCTTTTACCAAAGCTGATCAATTATTAAATGCAATTGAAACAAGAAATGTTTCTTTGGTTGACTCACTGGTCCGCCACGGTGTTGATCCTAATTTAAATGTCAAACTCTATAACACAACTCCATTGATGCATGCGGTGGATACAAGTACGGTAGAAGTGGTACAAAACTTAATCAAACATGGTTCTATTGTTGATGTTGCGGATAATACTGGAACTACACCACTCATATATTCCATTAAGACCAATAAGCAAGAGATTGCGTCTTTGCTTATTAAAAAAAGCAGAAATCTAAATATGAAAGATAACAAAGGGGCCTCAGCTATTCATTATGCGGCCAAAAAAGGCAATGAGAAACTCTTTCAGCAAATAATGACTAGGGGCGCAGATTTAAACGCTGTGGATACCTCTGGGAATAATGCATTATTTCATGCCTTGGCAGGCCGAAATAAAAAGATTATCAATAAGCTCATAGATACAAAACAATTGGATCTTGCTCATGCTAATAAAGCAGGAGAAACAGCTTATAAAGTTGCATTGCGCACTGGAATGCAGGATGTTGCTAAACGTTTAAATAGAGGGCGAAATTAATTTAATAGTAGTTATCGCTAAGTGCTTAAAATATTTAAAACAACACTATCAATACGCACTTTAGAAAACACTCTTCTGCTTTTTTGATTTCCCAGCAATAGTCAAAAAGTAGGGGGGTGTAAAACTATTGCTTTTACCGTTCATCTTAATGGTTCAATTTTATTCTAAACTATTGAACCTGATTTTTTCTATAGTCACCTATACTAATAATCAGTCAATATGACTTTCTGTTTAATATAATAAAAATAAGAAGGTAATTATTATGAAAGCAAAAATACTCGCAATAGCATTTATTTCCTTTTTGAGTGTCAATGTACATGCATCTCGCAACGATATTAATGTTCTAAGTAATGATCTTCATTATATTTCAGCAAATATTAAACAAAATGAGATCATAAAAAATGCTGAACGAAATGTTAGCACGAAAGATCAAAATATTATCGCTTTGACTATAGTTGGTAGGAATAAGGAAGTTATTGATAGGATAATTGCTTTGCAGGCTTATAATCTAATGAAAATGAAAAAATTAGGGGGCGGGTAATTAACAAGATGCATGTTTATTTTTTATGTCATAGTTGAAGCTCCTATCATTGCTAACGCCAAATAGAAAACTAAAAAGCCAAGAAATCTGAACCACCAAAGTGATAGCCTTTTATATAATAAGTTAACAAAGTATAGTACGGAACTGAAAATGCCTATTAGTACCAATAAGCCTATAAGCATTGCTCCGTATTGGCCACCAAAAAAAAATTTCTGGATGAATGCGGGTAAAGAATTCCAATATATGCTGCCTGTAGCAAAAACTATTGAGCCGAGCAGGCCTATTAATAAACCAATTACTTCTATTTTTAACCAAATATTAGTTTTCATATTTATATTTTACATTTTCTCACTGTTTAAATTGCATCAAAATTTAGAAGTGAGAGTTAAATATTGGTTTGGTTTTTTACCCAGATCAACATATTGCTAAATGCATAATTCGAATGATTATAGTATTTTTAAAAAATATAAATTCTTACTCAATATCTACCGTTTGTCTGAAGTTAAGCTATTTTTAAACGAATTTCGAACCATATTGACTTCTACATGCACTAGCTAATAACAATCAAATAAAAATTAAAAATGATTGTCTAAAAATAATAGAAAGGGGAAATACAATGATAACTAAAATAAACACGGCTGCTTTCATTTTTGCTTTAAACGCATTGACTCCATCATTTGCACAAGCAGATGAATTGCTAAACGCAATTGAGGACCAAAATATAACGCTGGTTGATTCATTAGTTCGTTATGGTCTAGATCCGAATAGAGATTCATCAATTTACAACATTACGCCTTTGATGCATGCGGTAGATACCAGTACGGTGGCTGTTGTAAAAAAACTAATCGATCATGGATCTAATGTTGACGTAGCGGATAACTTCGGTACGACGCCTCTGATCTATTCCATCCAAATGAATAAATTTGATATGGCTTCTGTATTGATAAAGAAAAGCAGAAACATAAATATGCGAGATGATAAAGGCGTATCAGCTTTGCACTATGCGGCAAAGACAGGTAATGAGAAGTTGTTCGTAGAAGTCCTTCAACGAGGCGGAAACATAAGAGATGTTGACAACTCAGGAAATAACGCTCTATTTTATGCCATAGCTGGTCGGAATAAAAATATTATCAAGAACCTTGTGGCGATGAATTATTTTAATTTAGCGCACACTAATAAGTCGGGCGAAACTGCTTCTAAAGTTGCTCAGAGATATAATATGCCAGATGTGGCAGATCATCTTGCGAGAGGTAGAAACTAAACTTGAGATCGTCTTCAGGCTGAACTAAGTTCAGTCACAATTTTATTTTTAGTTGTTGAATAAAGGGGTTTGTGCTGCAGCTAAAAATGAATACCGCACCTCCTTACTTTTGGACTATTTTTGGGGAATAGCTAAAAAGTGGGGGGGTGTATTTTTATTTGAGAAAGCACTTAAATAGCAACGGATAAAAATAAAAAATTCACTGATTAGACTTAATCATGATTCAACAGAACCAATTCATCAGTACCAATTTCAACAGAATCATAACTCATTAATTAGCTTCAAAATCCAATAAAGCAGCTGGATGCCCCCAAGCTGTCAGTAATTTTATCAAGTCATCGCAACGCATTCGGGTAGTGTGTGTGTTACGACAAGGGTGCATATAAATCCACTCTTCCTCTAATAAGTCTCGTTCAATATAGACTTGTACTTTTCCCGAATGATCATTGATTACCGCAAGTGGTGATACTGATCCAGGGACTACGCCAAGGAACTTTTCCATACGTTCAGTGCTGGCAAACGCTAAATGACCACCTGTTAGTTGCAATTTATCGCGTAAGCCTTTCAAGTCAATGGTACGGTCCTGTTCAACAACGAATAAAAACATACGTCCTTTTTTATTGCGTAAGAACAGATTCTTCGTGTGCGCACCAGGCTTGTCAGGCGCCCCTAGCTTGGCTTCCTCCACAGTATATTGCGGTTTATGAGTATGAGTTTCATGTTCAAATCCAAGAGATTCGATAGTAGAGATCACTTCATCAGCTGTTGCTGCTAAATCACCGTTATCAAGTGTTAATGTGTCAGGGTTCGGTCTATCTGAATGTGCCATTTAGTTTTTCATTAATAGTTTTGAGTTAGGTTATATTAATTGATATTCCGCCGTTGAGTAATGGCAATGTGTAAATGTTTGATAAGAAAGTGTCAAAAAGTAGGGGGGTGTGCTTTGATTCATCTTTTTAAAGTAAATTAACCTTACAGAAACCATTTATGGCAAATAGCAGTTTTTCAATCTTAATCCAACTCAGTCGTTTTTTACTCAAGTACAAAGGTACTTTAGTAGCGGCTGGCTTCGCCTTGATATTTACAGCTGGGATTACATTGGCAATGGGTCAGGGCATAAAAATACTGATTGACGATGGCTTTATCGCCGGTTCTAGAGATCAACTTAATCAAGCGGCACTGTTAATCGTTGTGATAGCCGTGCTGATGGCGGCCGGAACTTATGCCCGATTCTATTTGGTTTCTTGGTTGGGCGAGCGTGTATCCGCAGATATTCGTCAAGCCGTATTTGACCATTTGATAACGCTCAACCCCAGTTATTTTGAAGAGAATCGCAGCGGCGAAATAATGTCTCGGCTCACAACCGATACTACTTTGCTACAAACAGTCATCGGTTCCTCTGCGGCGATGGCTTTACGATCCTTTTTCACCTTCATCGGTGGTCTAATTCTATTATTGATAACCAACCTTAAATTGACAGCGTTTGTACTTATTGGCGTACCGATTGTGTTAATCCCGATTATTCTATTTGGTCGTCGTGTGCGAAAGTTATCGCGTAAAAGCCAAGACACCATTGCCGATGTGGGTAGTTATGCGGGCGAGATTATCCAACAAATCAAAACCGTTCAAAGCTATACACAGGAAGCTAATGAACGCAAAGCCTTTGAAGGGCATGTCGAAGGTGCATTTGAGATTGCACGAAAACGCATCAAGCAACGTGCCATGTTAATCGCTGTGGTCATCTCATTAATTTTTAGCGCCATTGCCGCGATGTTATGGGTTGGTGGTAATGATGTAAT
>CALFUP010000006.1 GCA_937929875.1 uncultured Cocleimonas sp.
CGATGAGATTGAAGCGGAAGTCGCGAAAGGTTGTACCTTGCTTTACTTAGAAACGCCGACGAATCCTACCGTTAAGATCATCGATATTAAACGCCTTGCAGCGGCGGCTAAAAAGGTTGGTGCATTAGTTGTGGTTGATAACACTTTCGCTTCACCCATAAATCAAAATCCATTAGCTTTAGGTGCTGATATCGTTTTGCATTCGGCTTCTAAATATTTAGGCGGACATGCCGACGCACTCGGTGGTGTTGCTTGTGGTAATAAAGATTTAGTCAAAATGCTTTACCACTATCGCGAAATCAACGGTGCAACTTTGGCACCGATGGATGCTTACAGCTTTATTCGTGGCATGAAGACGTTGAGCTTGCGCGTGGAGCGCCAAAACCGAAGCGCGATGACGATTGCTAAGTACTTACAAGCGCACCCAATGGTTGAAGAAGTAAATTACCCTGGCTTAGAAACACATCCGCATCATGATGTTGCAAAAGCACAAATGCGTGGCTTCGGTGGCATGTTGAGTTTTTCAGTTAAAGGCGGTTTAGACGCGATCAAAATATTCCTACCTAAAATGAAATACGCACACATGGCGGGGAACTTAGGTTGTGTCGAAACGGTTGTCGGTCCTCCGGTTACAACCAGTCATGTTGAATGTACTGCGGAAGAACGCGCAGCGGCTGGAATACCTGAAGGCTTGGTACGTTACTCAACAGGTATTGAGGATATTGAAGATTTACTGGCTGACCTTGAGCAGGCTTTGGCTTATCTGAAGTAGATAGTGAAGTAGACGGTTTAAGGAGCCTCTGAATGACCTATGTGAATTCTGGCAACGCCAAAAAGTCAGAATCGAGACGTAGTCATGCAGGAATGCTCATACCTTTCAAATGACTGTAACGAAGAGTCTGGCTTTTTGGCTAAGCCCCGCAGGGTAAGCCTCTAGGGCATCATTTATTGGCATGGAGCACAGCTTCGTTGTTACACTTCTTATGAAGGGAATAACCATTCACTGCGAAGCGTGCCTAGAATATGATGCCCTAGAGACTTACAGAATTTCTCAGAGGTCATTCAGAGGTTCCTTAAGTTATTCATGAGTGAGCTATTAATTACTTTAAATTAGTAGCTCACTAAGAAAAAATCATAAATAGGATCTCAATATAAAAATAATAAACATTTAGATCCCAAGGAGTAGTGATGAAGATTGCTTTATTATCAGATATTCATAGTAATGTTTATGCCCTTGATGCGGTCATCAAAAGTGCAAAGAAACAGTCTGTCGATTTAATGGCAAATCTTGGAGATATTCTCTATGGTCCTATAGCACCTAAATCGACCTACGAACTATTGATGGAACATGAGTTTGTAACAATTTCAGGCAATCAAGATCGTGATATTTATGATGCGACAGCCGAACAAATCGACGCAAACCCAACCTTGCAATTTATTTTGAATGACCTTGGCTCAGAGCCGATAGATTGGATGAAATCATTACCCTTTGATAAACAGCTGAATGACGATGTCTATTTTTGTCATGGAACGCCAACAAGCGACCTGATTTATCTACTTGAAGAGGTAAGCGAAGGCTATCCGCAGGTTCGTCCTGAGAAGGAAATAGTTAGTCTGCTTGAGGGACAAAGTACGAGTTTGATTTGTTGTGGTCACACACACATGCCCAGAGCTATCACTTTAAGCAGTGGTCAAACAATCGTTAATCCTGGCAGTGTCGGATTACCAGCGTATAAAGATGATGAGCCTATAGCTCACTCTATGGAAAATTTTAGCAATCATGCTTCCTATTCGATAGTCGAGAAAGTTAAAGACCAATGGCAGGTTCAACATATCAAAGTACCTTATGATTTTGAACGGGCTGCTAACGATTGCAAAAAAAGAAATCGAAATGATTGGGCGCATTTTTTAACGACGGGTCGTAAGCTTTGAAATAATTGATTTTTATTGATTAGAATGACACCCCCCCACTTTTTGTCGTTTCTTTCTAGCTCAATCATGTCGCCATTTAACGACGGTATAAGTGAGTTATCTGTTCAAAAAGTAGGGGGGTGTCATTTTTTAATCTAACTTACATTTGATTGAGATATGGTTTACCCATCAACACATCATGATCCGCATGGATCATTTCAGCAAAGTAATCAAAAAAGACTTTTACCTTAGACCTATCTCTACTGGTTTCTGCCGCTACTAACCAAATATCGACAGGTATCGCGTCTTCAGTAGTTAAGACGGCTTGTACATTTTCTAAATTATCACCGACAAAGCAGGGTAATAATCCAATACCTAAACCTGATATCACTGCGTTCGTCATTACGTTTGTATCGTTAAATCTAGTAATAATCTGTTTTTCTTCAATATGACTATCCAACCATTTTGCCGCTGAATAGTCGGCAATCTCTTGTCCATATCCACAAAAAGAATGATTGTTCGTGGTAAGTGTGATTGGTTCTGAATGTCGCTTTAGATAATCGTCCGATGCATAAAACGCATGATTCATGGTTCCTACTCTTCTTCCTATGAGTGAGTCACCAGGGTTATTATCGGGTCGTATGGCAACGTCGGCTGCCCCCGTTTCTAAATCAGTAAACTGATTATTTACAATCACTTCTAAACGAATTCCATCATTTTTGTCACAGAACGCTCTTAACCTCGGCGCAAGGTAGTGAAATGCAAAGTCATGCGATACGGCTATGCGGATTACACCTTCAGTTTTATCCAGCGTTTCACGTAATTCTTTTTCTGCATTTAGTAGGACTTTTTCTAATTCTTTGCCTGTGTTTAATAACACTGATGCTTCTTCTAGTAGTGTCCAGCCTGTGTTTTTTCTGTTGAATATTTTTGTGCCTAAGGAATGCTCAAGTGAATCGAGATGTCGGTAAACGGTAGTAATGTTTTTACTCAATACTTTAGCCGCTATCGCAGGTGAGCCTGATTCGGCAACAGCGACTGCAGTTTGAATCCAAAGTGACATTTTGTGCTGTTGATCTATTCGCATTTATGCTTATTTATTTCGCTGAAATGCACATAATAGTTGAATACACTCCCTCAAACAATTTAGATCCCACATTTTATTTAACCAACAAAGAGAAACTTTATATGTCTTTAAACCTTAAAACCTTTGCTAACACTGTATCGCAATTAGGCGTAATTTCATTACTAGCATTTAGTGTCAACGCACAAGCAGCTGATTTACCTTCAGCTAAATACTTACCCCTTGAAATGGCACAAAAAGCAGCAAACGCAGCTTTAGCTAAATGTAAAGCGGATG
>CALFUP010000007.1 GCA_937929875.1 uncultured Cocleimonas sp.
CAGCAGTTTTTGGTAAGCGCCGCAGTAATGCGCGAATCCGAGCAAGTAATAATCTTGGTTGAACAGGTTTAACAACATAATCATCAGCACCGATTTCCAAGCCAACGACTTGATCAATGTCTTCATCTTTAGCGGTCATCATTAGAATTGGGCCTGCATAGCTTTGACGCACTTGTTTGCACACTTCAAAGCCATCCAAGCCAGGCAGCATAATATCTAAGACGACTAAATCAGGTTGTAAACTAATGATGTTCTCTACGGCATTATCCCCCCTAAACTGAGTTTCTACTTTTAAACCATTGTTTTGTAAATATTCACAGATGAGTGCTGAAAGCCTGACATCATCTTCGACTAATAAGATGGTGTGATAGGGCTTTAGATTGTTTTGATCAATATTCATAGGATGTGTAAAACACTCAAAAAGTGGGGGGGTGTCTTTTATAACTTATCCCCGAGAATTCAGCTAATTAAGACTATTTTGCAATAGCATCATGCTTAGGTCTGTAGTTGTATCGTTATGTTTGTGTAACGAAATGTAAACAAGGCTTTAGAAATAATCAAAAGATCCTGGAAATCGTACGATCTTACAATCCTAACAAAGAACTAACATAGCCTTAACATAGCCCAACAAACAACCAACACAGCCCCTACAAAGCAATAACAGACTCTACATACGCTAGCTTTTATGATTTCTCCATCATACATTTTTTAACCGCGAGAGAAATAATCATGAAAACCAAAAGAGTTAACAGCGCTGTCAGATCTAGCAAACGTCTTCTATTAAGTGTGCCTTTGATATTAATGATGCCAATAGCGCATGCAGATTGGGGTGCAACTTTAGAGCTAGATAATGAAGTTGATAGATATAAAAAAGATAGAAGATCTAATAACACTGCATCACTAGGCTTAGGCGTAGAGTATCGAGGTGAAAAGTTTAATATTGATAGTGATACCATCTCTTATGATTTTTCGAATAAAGAAAAATACGCTATTGAAGTCATTCTAAAAACAAAAAACCGTGGTTTTGAAGCAAGCGATAGAAAAATATTTGCAGGATTATCCGAGAGAAGGGATTCGATTGATGTCGGTGCAAGAGGTATTGTAAACACTAAACTAGGTCCGATTGTTATGGATGTCACTAGAGATCTTCATGCGAGTAAAGGACATGATGCTGATATTCAGTTAGGTGGTATCGCTCCGCATAGTAAACATTGGAACGGTAAGCGCGAGCTAAAACTCGCTGGATTGGTAGGGCTTAGATACCAAAGTGAAAAAGTGGTGGATTACCATTACGGCGTAAAAAGTAACGAAGCAACAGCATCAAGGGCAAGCTATAAAGCTAAAGCAGCGACGACTCCGTATGTGGGTGTCGAAGCTCAATTCAACTTCAATAAACATGTGTCCATCAATGCAGGTGTTGTTTATGAGCGAAGAGACGATGCCATCAGAAATAGCCCTTTAACTAATGATAAAAAAGATGATGTATTGGGGACAATTGGTCTGACTTATTGGTTTTAACATTAAGCGAATGGACAAACTGCCTAGCAAATACCTGATGATCGTTGGTGATTCAGGTATAAAATTAAAACAAGATAAGTACCCTTTGTAAGAGAAAGTCATAGAAATGAGTAGAAAAAACGCTCAAAAAGTGGGGGGGTGTGTTCGATAGGCTCAACAGAACTGTCATTATTTTAAATCAAGGAGCCTTTGAATAAAGCGTAGTGAATAGTTCACTTTGATTGGTTTCATTACCTTAATTTCCCTTCATTACTTTGATTCATGAGATTAGAGAGAGTTTGAACGTCACTGTTATCTATCATTTAGACTGCTATTCATGTTTTTTCAGTAATTGATGCATTGTTTTAATGAGATGATAGGTAAATCAGGTTAAGACTTAATTATTAAAAATTAAATACTCTCACTATAAATTTCTCTATAAACAATAAGTTAATGATTCTATAAATCGTAAAATTTGCTAGGGTATCGCGCATTACAAAATAATTCCAAATATAGGAAACATGGATATGAGTCGTGATGTTGTCGTGTTAAGCGCTGTTCGTTCAGCTATTGGTGGTTTTGGTGGTTCTTTGAGTAAGATTGAGCCGCATGAATTAGCGGGACAGGTCATGAAAGAGGCTGTTAGCCGTTCTTCTGTAAACCCGAATGATATTCACTATGTAACCGTTGGCAATTGTATTCCAACAGATTCACGCTTTGCGTATGTTGCGCGTGTTGCGGCTATACAAGCGGGTCTGCCTATGGAATCAGTAGCAATGACAGTGAATCGTTTGTGTAGTTCTGGCCTGCAGGCAATTGTTTCAACCGCCCAATCAATTATGTTAGATGATTGTGATTACGGTGTCGGTGGTGGCGTAGAAGTTATGTCACGTGGTGGCTATATGTCCCCAGCAATGCGCTCAGGCGCACGCATGGGCGATACGCAACTAATCGATATGATGACATCCACATTAACTGACCCTTTCGGTGTCGGTCACATGGGGATTACTGCTGAAAACCTCGCGGATAAATGGAATATTACTCGTGAAGAGCAGGATGCTTTAGCGGTTGAATCACACCGTCGCGCAGCACTAGCGATAGAAGAAGGACGATTCAAATCTCAGATTGTTCCAGTAACAATGAAAACACGTAAAGGCGAAGTCACTTTTGATACTGATGAGCATGTAAGACCCGGCACTAGTATGGAATCTTTGGGTAAGATGCGACCTGCATTCAAAAAAGAGGGTTCAGTAACGGCGGGAAATGCATCAGGTATCAACGATGGCGCCGCATTTTTTGTGCTTGCGGCAGCAGATGCCGCAAAACAAGCAGGTCAAAAACCGATCGCGCGCATTGTATCTTATGCCGTTGCAGGAGTTCCTAATGAGATTATGGGTGAAGGCCCTATCCCAGCATCTAAATTAGCGTTGAAAAAAGCAGGATTAAGTATTGCGGATATGGATGTTATAGAATCAAACGAAGCTTTTGCCGCCCAAGCCATTGCAGTCGCACAGGGCCTAGAGTTGGATATGGAAAAAACCAACCCAAACGGCGGAGCGATAGCATTAGGTCATCCAGTAGGTTGTTCCGGTGCATTTATCGCTACCAAAGCCCTATACGAACTGGAACGCATTGACGGACAACATGCATTAGTAACAATGTGTATCGGTGGTGGTCAGGGAATCGCGGTAGTATTTGAACGGATGTAAAACTTCTAAGAGATCGATACCAATAAAAAGGCAACGTTTCGTTGCCTTTTTATTGGTATCGATCTTTGCACGAGAGAATGGCGAGATAAAAAATAGCGTAATTTCAACTGCTGTTATTAAAATTGAGCTAGTAGCAGGGCTCTTGAGAAAATATTTAAGGAGAATAGGAGGAATTCAAGCATTTTTAATCCGTCATGTCTCTCATGGACAGGTCTCAGTAAATAAGTGTAAAAAAGTAGGGGGGTGTCATTTTTTAGCTTCTACTAATAGCTCTATAAATGCCTGCCCAGCATTAGATAAACTACGATTGGCGTGTTGTACAATTCCCAAGGTTCTTTCTATATGTAATCCATTAACTTCGATTGCTACCAGATCATTACCCAGCATGGCTTTTGGCAGTGCGCTCCAGCCTAATCCTATTGCGACCATCATACGAATAGTTTCCAGATAGTTTGTTTCCAAAATCACATCTAAGGATCTCTGTTTTTGGATGACAGGCTTTTCAATAACGCTTCTAGTATAAGTACCTATTGCAGGTAAAATAGCCCTGTATTTTGCAAGTTCTGAAATATTGATTGCGGTATTGGTATTTTCTGCCACTTTAACTAACGGATGATCAGCCGCAACCGCTATGGTGAGTGGATCTTTCCATAAGGGTATAAGCGACAACCGTTTGGGTTTTGAGAGTGGTAAAGTCACTACGCCTAGTTCAAAGTTGCCTTGTTCTATTTCTTGGCAGGCATTTTCAGAATCCATAAAGGCTAAGTCTAGACGTACCTGAGGATAGCTTTCTGCAAATAGTTTGAGTGTGTCGGGTAAACGTCTAAGGCCGATATGATGAGAGGTGACTAATGATAAGTCTCCATTAACTTGGCCGTTAAGATTGTTGATCACGCGTTGTGATTCTTTCATATCCTGTAAGATTCTTGCGGCAATGGGTAATAAGGCTTTGCCTGCTTGATTCAAGATGACACGTTTTCCGATACGATCAAATAATTTACTGCCTAATTGGTCTTCTAATAAGGCGATGCGTTTACTGATTGCTGGTTGTGTAATAAAAAGCGATTCTGCCGCTTTTGAAAAAGTACCTAATTCCGCGACAGCTAAGAATGCTTTATAAGCTGAAATATCCATGGCTAGTTGTGGTTCTCCGAATGATGAAGCTCTATATAACTATTTGGAATGTAAAATATGAAAAAATACGATTATAGTTATAAGAGTTTGGAGAGTAAACTATCAGGTGAATAGAGGTAATAACATTTCAATTAGTATCAAAGAGAAGCGAGATTGATACTTTCAGGTGCTTTATAACTTCTATAGATACTTTACGAACTTTTTTTTAATTTAAAACGTATTTAATCTGATTATACTATTTAACTTAAGCTATTTACGTAACCTAAGTTACCTCAGTTATTAACCAAACAGGATAAGAGAATGTCAAAAACATATGACGTAGCAGTTGTTGGAGCTACAGGCGCAGTCGGTGAAGTCATGCTAGAAATTTTAGCAGAACGTAATTTTCCAGTAGGAACCGTTTATGCCTTGGCAAGTGAACGTTCTGTAGGCAAAAGTGTAAAATTTGGGAATAAAAGCCTTAAGATCGAGAATCTTGCAACCTTTGATTTTTCAAAGGTTCAAATTGGTTTGTTTTCACCCGGTGGCGAAATTTCTCGTGAATTCGCGCCAATTGCTGCTTCCCAAGGTTGTGTGGTTATAGATAACACTTCGGAATTTCGTTATGACGACGATATTCCATTAGTGGTACCAGAAGTTAATCCACATGCAGTCGCAAACTATACTAACCGGGGAATTATCGCTAATCCTAATTGTTCGACCATTCAAATGTTGGTGGCGCTTAAACCTATTCATGATGCTGCTAAAATCACGCGTATTAATGTATGTACCTATCAAGCGGTATCTGGATCAGGCAAGCCAGCGATCGATGAACTTGCTGGGCAAACTGCACAATTATTAAATGGAAAAGATGCTG
The DNA here is from genome assembly GCA_937929875.1 of uncultured Cocleimonas sp. Taxonomy (GTDB): domain Bacteria; phylum Pseudomonadota; class Gammaproteobacteria; order Thiotrichales; family Thiotrichaceae; genus Cocleimonas. The sequence goes on from CALFUP010000007.1 coordinate 5,197, forward strand.
AAGTAAAAGTTTACCCTAAGCAGATTGCGTTTAATGCGATTCCGCAAATTGATGTATTCCAAGAAAATGGATACACCAAAGAAGAAATGAAGATGGTTTGGGAAACTAATAAGATCATGGAAGATGATGATATTTTAGTTAACCCGACTGCAGTGCGTATTCCTGTATTCTTTGGTCACTCCGAAGCACTGCATATTGAAACACGTGACCCTATTAGTGCTGAATATGCAACGGAGCTATTGAACGCTGCAGAAGGCGTAGTCGTTATTGATAAACGTGAAGAAGGTGGTTATGCAACGGCAGTATCTGATGGTGCGAATACAGATCCTGTTTATGTCAGCCGAATCCGTGAAGATATTTCGCATTCTAGTGGATTAAATATGTGGGTAGTTGCAGATAATGTTCGAAAAGGCGCTGCCTTGAATAGTATTCAGATTGCTGAAGTATTAATTCGAGATTATATCTAAATTTCTTAGTAAACGATCGCTAAAAAGTAATCCGGTTATTGGCTCACTCATAAAAATAATTATTTACTAGGATTAGTAACAAACTTGTCAGAATGTGACAACATTCTGACAAGTTTTCATCATTACTGGATAATTATGACAATTATTCATTACCATTCAGTTTTTATTCATGCTCAGTTTGATATAAATGCATTTAGTATCCAGTAATAAGGGTTCTGGAAATATTAGCGAACATCTTGAGTAATGAAGTTATAAAATTTTTACTCTACTTATCTCTAATATTATTAGTTATAAAAGATATAGAAATAGTACAAAAATTAATTAACTTAAACATAAGCTCAAAAACTACACAAGAAAGAGCTATGAGTCACAGAATGTTTCAGATGTACTTGAACGTGCAGGGGAAATGAAGCAATGAAAGGATTCAACTAAATGATAAAAATAAAAAGGGGAACAATAGTGAATAAGAAAGCCTTAAGTCTTGCCATTTGTCTGGCCATGGCTATTCCAACCGCTTCTAATGCACTCAGCTTAGGGGACATTGAATCTAAATCAAGTCTGAATCAACCTTTCCAAGGCAGAATCAATCTACTTCAAACGAATCCTGCAGAAGTACAAAAATTACGTGTACGCGTAGCTTCACCTGAGGTGTTTAATCGTGTTGGTATCGATAGACCTGCATTTCTAAATAGCATACGTTTTAAAACAGCAGTTCAAAATGGACGGCCTGTTATTTTAGTAAGTTCTAATCAGCCAATAAACGAACCCTTCTTAAACTTCTTACTAGAAGTTAGCTGGCCGAATGGACAGCTTCTTAAAGAATATACCGTTTTGCTAGATCCACCTGTATTGCTTCGCCCTAATACGGCAATTGCAAGTAATAATGCAGGAGTTCGAGCAGAACCAACAGCTCAGGGCCGAATTAATCGAGCTCCTCAGCCTACACCACAACAATTACAAGCTCAGCGCCAGAGGCAAGCTCAACAACAACAGCGCCAACGTCAAGCTCAGCAACAACGTCGTGCACAACAGCAACGACAGGCTCAGCAAGCACAGCGCCAAGCTCAAGGTCTTACACAGTTTGAACGCCAAGCTCAACAGGTCTTACAAGGCCAGACAGCAAGACGCGTAGCGGCCGCACCAACCCGTTCCACCTCTCGTACGCCTTCTAATAACTATCGCGTAAGAAAAGGCGATACCTTATCTAAGATTGCAAGCAGATTGGCTATCAATGGTATACGCAAAGACCAAATGATGGTGGCATTGTTTGAAAAGAATCGTCGTGCGTTTAGCCAAGGAAACATGAATAACCTTAAAGCTGGGGCGATGATTGCA
>CALFUP010000008.1 GCA_937929875.1 uncultured Cocleimonas sp.
ATCACGAGCAGTATCATTAAAAACACACTCGAAACGAATAACGATACCGAACTTTGCCAACTGAAGCGAAAGTATAGGAATGATGAACTTCAACTACTTGTAGATACTTTGAACACAAGTAAATTAGCAAGAAATAAGCATTTAAAAAGACTAAGTAAAGAAAAAGAGAAACTTACTCACGAAATACTAATCAGAAAAGCTGCTGAGAATAAAGCCAGTAATTCTCATGAAGAACTTCTCTATGTTCTGAATTCATTAACAACAGCCGTATACCTATGTAAAATTGATGGCGAAGTTATGTTTATGAATCACAAAGCATTAAACCTTCTTAGTCAACGTGACTCACTTCTAGCAACCACAGACAAATCACAATATTTAAATAAAATCATTAGGTTTAATAAAGAGAATGACGTGAACAGCCCTCCGCTTGATGTCACGAAACAAGTTAGCATCAATAAATTCATATCAAAAACTAATGCTTACTGCTTATCAAACGATGGACGAGAAGCCCTTACCCCAGTGGGCTTAACTGTTATTCCAACAAATCCAAATAATCCACTGTTAGAACCGAGTTTTATTGTTGTAGTTGAAGATAAATCAGGTGATGAAAAACTAAAGGAAATGAATTACATCGTCTCACATGATTATCTTACAAAGATATACAATAGAAAATACATAAGCGAACAACTAGAAAGAGTACTACAGGAGGAAGCTGAAAAGTATAGCTTCGCGATTATTGACTTAGACAAATTTAAAGCTGTCAATGATACCTGTGGACATCGCGCAGGAGACGAATTACTAAAATTAGTAGCCAAGACAATTCCCAAGTCTTTGGATAAAAATGATATTTTAGCTCGTATAGGTGGGGATGAATTCGCTATTCTGTTCAATTCAGAAGCAGAAATAAGTAAGAAAAAATCATTCAATATTATTGCAGATCTTGAAAAACTAAATTTCACCTTCGATGGCAAACTACTACCAATATCTTGCAGTATTGGCATTACCAATTTAAGAAAAAATGATAAAAAAATTGAAAGCGTAATGACCAGAGCCGATGAAGCTTGTTATCTAGTAAAAAGTAAAGGTAAAGGCTCCGTAGAAGTATATAGAAGCAAAATCACAACCTTGCACACTGCAGAAGCTTGCCCAGCATAATATATTGCATACTATAATTTATTTAAAATAAATATTTTTAGGCTATACTAAAATCAAATGAGGTTACCTTACCTCTAGAAGTTAAAGACACTCTAACCGCAAATAGACAAAGACTGACATGCTTAGATTTATAAAAAACATGCTATTTTTCACTGTGCTGATTACTCAGTTCACTGTTTCTGTGCATGCTGAGCCAATAAATTTAACCTTTGGAATCTATGCTTCAGAAAGGAGAAATTGGATAAATGAAGATAGCTCTCCCATATTACGGCACATTAGAGATCAACTTAAAGCGAAATTACAAACAGATGTACATATAAACACCGTCTTCTTTCCTGCCTATAAAGATGCTGTAAATGCGATAGTAAATAAAGAAATTGACTTTGCACGACTAGGAGCAGCTTCATATATTAACGCCAAACGGCAAAGCCCTAAGATCTCCATAATCGCTTTAGAGTCGAATAAAGGAAAGCCTTACCACGAAGGTGTAATAGCTGTACTTAAAGACAGTCCAATTAAAACCCTTGCTGACTTAAAAGGCAAAAGCTTTGCTTTCGGCAATAGATCATCGACAATTGGCCGGTATGTTTCTCAGAAATTTTTGTTCGACAATGACATAAGTGAAGTTAATCTTAAAAGTTACGAGTACATGGGTCGCCACGACAATGTAGCAATTGCCATCATCAGAAAGCTACACGATGCAGGTGCATTTAAAAGCGCCATCCTGAAAAATAAAAACTTCAAAAAACGCATCAGGGCTATCGCTAGCTTTAATGCACCTACTCAAGCATGGGTAGCACGCGAGGGGATGGATCCTGATCTCTTATCTTGCTTAACAAATGTGCTAATTAGTGTTCCTAGGGAAGCAATCACAATAAAAGATCGTGATGCTTTCATTCAAGGAGACGATAAAAATTTCGAGTATTTACGAGACTCTATTGAGAATAATAAACAGTTTTTCACCAAGAAATTCTAAACTACTCCGCAAAGAGCTATCTTCTCACTTTTAAAAAATAAATAAAAAACACCATAGTTATCAAACCTCTGTTAGATCATAATATATAACTATGATTTCTAACACGACACACTTTATAGAAGATGAAGCCGCAATGATGGCCTTTGGCGGTAAGTTAGCTGATGAATTTTCTGACGGTGGTATTGTGCTCCTAAAAGGAAACTTAGGTGCAGGTAAGACAACTCTGGTTAGGGGCTTACTCAGATATCTAGGCCATAAAGGAAACGTCAAAAGTCCAACCTACACTTTAGTTGAGCCATACTTACTTGATGGACGTACCGTTTACCACTTTGACTTATATCGCTTAGGTGATCCTGAAGAATTAGAATATATGGGTGGTCGCGATTATTGGGAGAGTGGAGCCCTTTGTTTAATCGAATGGCCTGATCAAGCTATAGGCTATTTGCCAAAAGCTGACTTAATCGTAGATATCTCTTACCAAGAGTCAGGTCGTAAAATCAATTTGAGTTATAAAAAAAAGTAGTATCTTCGCATATAAAACAGTTACTTATAGGCTTATAGTAAAAATCACTTGAAAATAGACTCGCAATGAGTTCTACTAGCACAGCTAAGTGAGAATAATAATCATAAAGACTCATCCTGCTTTTAAAAATATCTTAATAAAACAAAAACGGTAATTATCAAAGGGCTTTGATTGTTGCGGTTTATTGGGGAATATGAAAGAAATTACCAATCATAAGCGCAGAGGCTTTGTTCTCGGGCTTGGTAAAGTTATGGGTGTCGCTGGAGTTGTAGGAATCTCCAGTATTGCACCACATACTTTTGCCAAAGGCCGCAGTGCTAATCTTAAATCAGTCGCAGTACATAAAAGTACTAACGGGCGTGAAAGACTTATCTTTGCACTCGACAAAGACGTGCGCCATAAGATCTCGACACTTACCTCCCCTGATCGTGTTGTTATCGACTTTATTGACACTTCTGCTAAAACCAAACTGAAACTTAGTCGCAATACTGCGAATAAAAACCAACTCAAATTAGTTAAAAACCTAAGGCAAGCGACCAGAAACACCAAAGACTTTCGTGTTGTATTAGACATGAATGAAAAGACTAATGCTGCTTCTGCGCTTAAATCAAACGGTAAAGGTTACTTTTTAGAGGTAGCACTCAGCCCGCATCGAGCAAGAAAAACAAGTCCACAACAAGACATCAAGAAAGCAATAAGCGCTGTCACTGGTGGCGTTGTCAGAAAGCCAATAACAATAGCGATTGATGCAGGTCATGGTGGCAGAGACCCCGGTGCAGTAGGCAAAAGAGGTACTAAAGAAAAACATATCGCTTTGCAAATTGCCAAGCGTTTAAAAGCCAAAATTGATCGCCAGCCAGGTATGAAGGGCGTATTGACACGTGAAGGTGATTACTACGTTTCATTAAGAAAACGTATCGCCAAAGCACGTAAACATCGTGCCGATTTGTTCATTTCGATACATGCTGATGCTAATCCAAATTCTAAACTAACTGGATCATCGGTTTATATCCTCTCGCAAAAAGGCGCTTCGAGTGAAGCTGCTAAGTGGTTGGCAAATAGTGAAAACTCTTATGAAGATAGACTAGCTGGCGCTGACTTACATCGCGGTAATAAAGTCGTATCATCATTATTACTAGATCTTTCACTAGCGGATACCATCGATAAAAGCCATGAAATCGCCAAAGATGTTCTCAAAGAGCTCGGTACGGTTAACGATTTACTGAGGCATCAAGTAGAAAGCGCAGGATTCGTTGTTCTCAAATCACCTGATATACCTTCGGTATTAGTAGAAACTGCATTTATCAGCAACCCTAGAGAAGAAAAGCGCCTGAAAACATCAAAGCATCAAGAAAAGCTCGCAACCGCCATATTTAAAGGCGTTCGCCGCTATCAACTAGCCTCACTCGATAGAGAGGACGAAATACAATACAGTTAATTTTCAAATACTACGCAACACCCGAAATACCTTCTAATAATAATGATTTCCTTCGATGTGTAATATTGGCCGCTGAAAAGCGGCTTCTTTTTGTCTGTGATTTTCATCCTTAAACAAGATAAAAAGTACACCCCCCTACTTTTTGATAAAATATACGGCTTTATCTAGCTCTACTACTTCTAACAACACTGCTAGAACAATAATTTAACGCTTAGAGTTCTTTAAAGTGTCTTTAAGAGTATTGCTTTATTAATGCTCATCTCCAGCATAAATCCACATTGGCTCTGTTTTACCCGCACGTTCAAAGCCAAGAGCATTATAAAACTGAATAGCTTCACCATCGGCTGTAAGCTGTTGTTGATGAAAATTGCCGTAAATGCTTTGCATCGCTTCCATCATTTTGCGCCCAATACCTTGACCATGGGAATCAGGATGAACCAGCATATGAGGATAATAAACCACCAAATATCCGTCTGAAATGGCATTGCCAATACCCACTAAACGACCAGAAATTCTTGCCGTTACTAGTGTATGAGAATTTCTAAGTGCAGGTAGAAGTTGTTCTGGTCTATCAGCCGACGACCATTTATTCGCTCGGTAAAGCGCAATAACTTCGGCTTCTTCGATGTCTGCATTAAGTTCTATTTTAATTTTCATAAAAAATGTTCATCCTTCCACTGCTTAGTAACTTCAATTTAATTACTTAGACACTCGCCACTTTTAAAAATTATCTGAGGAATCAATAAAATAATCACCTTCGCTATAAACGCTTAGTAAATCTCTAACCTTACCGTATGAAATTAAAACTATTAAAAAATGATAGATTCTTTTAGCTTCGGTATGAGTTAAAATAGTGGAATGCTTGACACTATCTACCCTTGTCTGTTTATTATAAGAATAGTTTTCCATGTGGATTTTCTACGGGTAAATAAAACGCTCTATAAAATTAGACTATATCTTTGCTAGTAATAAAAATTAACTAGTCTTATTAATTCACTACTAGATTTAACATTCATGTCCTACTTAGAACTCGCTAAAAAATCGATAGAAAACTTCTCTATCACAAAGACTCATTACTCAACAGATTTTAATCATAACGAAATAGAAGTCTGTGGAGATGGAGACATATATTTTAAGGGAGAGAAATTGAATGCCAAAATAAATATTAATTTTGGAGATACAAAAGGTAATAAGGTTTTTATTGGAAAGAATTTTATGGGGGGGGTTTCGGCAGTTTTTAGAGGCGATAATTCAATTCTTTTTATAGGAGATGAATGCACTTTTAATGATGTTCAAATACGGTCATGTCAAAATAAAGATTTCATAGCTATAGGAAATCAAGTGACAGTAACATCAACTAATGTATGGATATCAGGTAATGGAGCAGGAGAATCCAATCCTGCCATTATTATTGGGGATGATTGTATGTTTGCCTATGACATTGTAATAAGAAACTCAGATGCTCATTATATTTATGAATTATCGACAGACGAGCATCTAAATAAACCTAAAGGTATTGTGCATATTGAGCCTCATGTATGGATTTGTGAGCAAGTTAGTATACTTAAGTCCGTAACAATAGGAGCTTGTTCGATTTTGTCTTTAGGCTGTATTGTCACAAAAGATATACCACGTTTTTCCATCGCTTCTGGAGTTCCTGCAATATCGAAAGTTAACTCAGAAATATACTGGGCAAGAAATAACAGTGAACAAGCTAAGGACCGTGCTATGTTTTATTCTAATAAGTACAAAACTCTCTGACAAGTATAAAAAAGCTAAGCGTTAAAAGTAGGAATTAATGGCCATTTATATAGTCGATCTGCTTCAAGCAGGTTAATTGCTTGGTATTAAGGTCATTAAAACTATCAAAAAGTAGGGGGAGGGCCTTTTAATGACTATTAAACCCCACTCAATCAATGACATTCCTAAACTCAGCAATCGCAGGTGCATGATCTGATGGTCTTTCCCAGCCACGTGGTTCAGGATCAATATAACTCGCTGTACATTGCTCAGCGAGTTTAGAACTTGCCAATACAAGATCAATTCTTAATCCCATATTC
>CALFUP010000009.1 GCA_937929875.1 uncultured Cocleimonas sp.
GCTGGATCACTTTTACGTTTACGTGAGCCGCGTGGCTCACCACGTTTTTCGTCATAGGTAATTATCAGCGTATCTTCATCAAACATTGCACCTTGAAAACGCGCATAAGGACACATGTATTTACAGACTTGCTCTCGTAAAATACCTGCATTACCGTAAGTGGCAAAGCCGTAGAAAATAATCCAGAATAATGCCCAGCCGCTAACGGTGAACGTAATTATTTGGAAAGCAAGTTCTCTTATGGGAGTAAAGAAACCAACAAAGGTAAAACCTGTCCACAATGCGAGTGCAATCCATAAAAACTGTTTTAGGCTTTTCCTAAAGATTTTATTCGCATTCCATGGGCTTTTATCAAGCTTCAATCGTTTTAAGCGATCTCCTTCAACCCACTTTTCAACTAGCATGAATACTTCAGTCCATACTGTTTGAGGGCAGGCGAAGCCACACCAAAGTCGACCTGCCAGTGCGGTGAAGAAGAACAGTGATAAACCAGCAATAATAAGAAGCATGGCTAAAAATATGAAATCTTGTGGCCAGAATGTTAAACCAAAAATATGAAATTTTCGTGCTGGTAAATCAAATAATACAATTTGATTTTTACCCCATTGCATCCATGGGAGTAGGTAGAATAAGCCCAGGAGTACAAAGACAGAAATAACGCGTAAACGTGCAAATTTACCCGTTACAGAACGTGGGTGTATTTTGGCCTCTTTCCGGTAAAGAGAATCGACATTAATTTCATGAGTAGACATCTTAATGACTCTTTTTATTGTTCTTATTCGACATCATCCATGCGGTTAAAGCAGAGCTTAATAAACAGATAAAGAACAAGAATATGAAACCCAAGCCATAGCCAAGTTGACGAGAAAGAGGCTGGTCTAATGAAAAAGCCAAGTCCAGTGAACCTGGGTCAATTAAACCAAATATGATGAAGAAGCCGATGGCCGCTGATAAAAAAGATAACCATAGCACTTGAGCTATGGTTCTTTTTTTATGCGACCATGAAACAGAATTGATATCAGTTGGATTTGGCATTGGCTTGATCTGTTTCAGGTTTTTTCGACAAACTCATAACATACGCTGTTACAGCTCTTATTCTGTATTTATTAAGCAGGTCCTTATGCGCAGGCATTTGGCCACGACGACCCTTGGCGATGGTTTCGTACAGCGTTTCATCATCGCTACCGTATAGCCAATATTTGTCTGTTAGGTTAGGCGCTCCCAGTGCTTGTAAACCATTGCCAGTTGGGCCATGACAGCCAATACAGGTTTTATTGTAATGTGCCATACCAGCTTCGGCAGTTGTTGCATCATGCTCTAAACCACCTAATTTACGTACGTAGGCAGAAACTTCTTTAACACCATCTTCACCTAAGCTTGCAATCCACGGCATCATTGCTGCTGTTCGTCCATTAGTGATGATATCTACCAATTGATCGAAGTTCTGACCCCACTGCCAATCAGCATCTGCTAGATTTGGGTAACCCGTAGCGCCTTGACCACCTGAGCCATGACACATAGCGCAATTGTTGGCAAAAATACGTTTACCAGTTTCTAGAACGGATCTATTGGTAGCGAGATCTTCATTACTATAATCATTCCAAAATTTCTGAGTTTCAGCAATTTCACTTTCTGCTGCAGCTATATTTTCTTCCAATTGTGAGACTTGAGTCCAACCTAAGCTTCCCTTGTAGTTACCGAGGCCTGGGTAAAAGAACAAATAGGCAAGAGCAAAAACAATAGAAATATAGAATAAGCCAAGCCACCAACGTGGTAATGGGTTATTCAGTTCTTGAAGGTCCTCATCCCAGACATGACCGGTCGTATTATTGCTGGTTTGGTTAACTTTAGTCTTTGCTGACCAGCGTAATAACCACCAACATGCTAATATATTTGCGATTGAGCCTATAATAACGAACCAATGCCAGAAACTATCTAACATAACTCTATCCCTCTGTTATCTTTGTTGTTTGGGTGGTACTTTGTGAAGCTTTTTGGGTGGATATATGCGTCTTATCGTCATCATCCAACGCTAGTTCACCCATAAACTCAAAATCTTTTTTTCTCTTTTTACTCCAAGCCCACGCCACCATTCCTAGAAAAGCGAACAGCAAAACAATGAGGATGATGCCTCGAAGCAAATTGTCTGTTTCAGTATCCATTGTTTAATCCTTTAATCATTACGTGTTCGACCTGTTAGATTTGTGCCCTTATGCTGTAAATAGATAATTAAGGCATCCATTTCAGTCTTATCAGCAAAGTCTTTTTCAATGGTGGCGAAAACGTCATCAGAATAAGGGTGGCCTAACATTTGTAAGGCTTTGATTTTGGTTTCCATTAATTTGGGGTCTAAACTATTTTCTAAAAGCCAAGGATAACCAGGCATATTTGACTCGGGGACTAGATTACGTGGATTCATAAGATGCACTCTATGCCAGTCATCAGAATATCGTCCACCGACTCTCGCTAAATCTGGTCCAGTACGTTTTGATCCCCACTGAAACGGTCGATCATAAACCGACTCACCCGCTACAGAGTAAGGGCCATAGCGTTCAACTTCACTTCTAAAAGGTCGGATCATTTGAGAGTGACAGTTTGAGCAACCTTCTCTTACATAGATATCAAAACCTGCTTGTTGCAAGGGAGTGTAAGGCTTAATTCCTGGAGCCGGTTCGCGCACTTCTTTTTGCGTCATTAGCGGAACTATTTCGATAATTCCTGCAAAACTGACCACTAGCACGATCAGCACTGCCATCAAGTTTATGTTCTTTTCAATCGTTTCGTGTTGCATAAATTTCTCCTTATGCGCCTGCAGCTTGTGGAATTAAGACATTGGCTGGTTTCTTCTTATTAACCGTTTTATAGACGTTGTAAGCCATAATGAACATGCCCGTTAAGAACATGATTCCACCTAAAAGTCTGAATGCGTAATACGGTTTGGTAGCCGCAATACTTTCGATGAAGGTGTACTTCAATGTTCCGTCTTCAGGAAGCGTATTGAACGTTCTCCACATTAATCCTTGCATAACGCCTGCAATCCACATTGAGACGACGTATACCAAGATTCCGATTGTTGCTAACCAAAAGTGTACGTTGATGAGGCTAGTGCTATACATTTCTTTAAAGCCATACAGTCTAGGTATAAGGACATAGAGCGATGAAATTGTCATCATAGCGACCCAGCCCAAAGCACCTGAATGCACATGACCAATCGTCCAGTCTGTGTAATGCGATAACGCGTTGACTGTCTTGATTGCCATTAATGGACCTTCGAAAGTACTCATGCCGTAGAAAGATAGAGCGACGACCATCATTTTCACGATTGGGTCTTTGTATAATCTGTCCCATGCGCCTGATAAGGTCATAATGCCGTTGATCATGCCGCCCCAACTTGGAGCAAGTAAGATGATAGAGAAAACCATGCCTAAGGACTGAATCCAGTCGGGTAATGCTGTGTAATGTAGATGATGCGGGCCAGCCCACATGTATATTGAAATCAAAGCCCAAAAGTGAACTATAGATAGTCGATAGGAATAAACAGGGCGACCTACGTGTTTTGGAATGAAGTAATACATCATTCCCAAGAAGCCAGCCGTTAAGAAGAAGCCAACCGCATTGTGGCCATACCACCATTGAACCATTGCATCCACTGAACCTGAGTAAATCGAATAGGATTTAGTTAATGAAACTGGGATAACTAAGTTGTTAACGATGTGTAATAAAGCGATTGTGATGATAAATGCACCGTAAAACCAGTTTGCTACATACACATGTTTAACAGTTCGTTTACCGATTGTGCCAAAGAATAAAATGGCATAAACCACCCATACCAACGTAATAAGTACATCAATTGGCCATTCTAACTCAGCGTACTCTTTACTTTGGGTCATTCCTAATGGCAGTGTGATAACCGCCAAAACGATCACTGTTTGCCAACCCCAAAAGACAAATGCCGCTAATTTGTCAGAGAGTAAACGCACTCCACAAGTTCGTTGCACGACATATAGCGAAGTACCTATTAGAGCAGATCCACCAAAGGCAAATATAACGGCATTGGTATGCAAAGGACGGAGACGACTGTAAGTAAGCCATGGAACATCAAAATTCAATGCTGGAATCCATAACTGTGCGGCTATCACCACACCCACCAACATTCCGACAATGCCCCAAAAAATGGTAGCAAAGGTAAATTGTCTGACTACCTTATCGTTGTAATAATTTTGCATTTGACTCTCTCATGAGATTGCTCGTTAGATTGATGAGAGAAGTATAAAGTTGGATTTGAAATTAAAGTTTAACTTAGATCAAACTTTCAGATAATAATCAGATTTTTACGTTATTATTTATTGATACTTTTAATCGGTAAAAGATATGTCCAATCTACACACGGGTAACTTTATAAAATGCAGTACCTGCAGTCTTAAAGAGATCTGTTTACCTATGATGCTATCAAGCTCTGAAATAGAATCGTTGGATGATATTATTCAAAGAAATAAGTCCATTGAAAAAGGCGATAAGGTGTATTCAGTAGGTGAAAAATTCACCCATATTTATGCTATTCGATCTGGTTTCTTAAAGTCCTATTGCATCTCCGAATCTGGTGAGGAGCAAATTACTGGCTTTCACTTGGCCGGCGAAATAGTGGGTTTAGAAGGTATCAATACAGGAGTATATTTGGGCTTCGCTGAAGCGCTTGAAACGTCTCAAATTTGTGCAATTCCTTATGAAAAACTAGATAAGCTAAACTCTTCGATTGATGGCTTGAGGCAACAGCTGTTTAAGATAATGAGTCAAGAAATCACGCATAACCATGAGTTGATGTTGATGCTCAATCAAAAAAATGCAGATGAGAAAATTGCAACCTTCTTATTGAATTTGTCTGCGAGAGAGGCCCTTGGAAAAGGATTGAACCTTAAGTTCGTGTTACCTATGACCCGCACGGATATGGCTAATTACCTTGGATTGGCGCTAGAAACTGTCAGTCGAATAGTCGGTAAATTAGTCAAAAAAGAGATCATTTCTATCGACCACAAAATGGTCACGATTAAACAGCTCGATATTTTAAGTGAACTTGCAGGTGCAAGTTGCCACTTTAGTCATCCTGGTGAACAAAACAAACTTGCATGATGCCAGTTAAGTGTCCTCCAAAACCTTGTATTTCATTACACTCTACAAGATAACTATTGCTAAAAAGTAGGGGGGTGTGCTTTACAGCTATCTAAAGTAAAAAAAACAACTATAATCCCGTTTTTTTACTGATAAATACTATTCGCGTGCGTATATTTTTAGCCCCAATGGAAGGAGTTGTCGATCACGAAATGCGTGATGTTTTGACTCGTGTCGGTGGCTATGATCGTTGTGTAACAGAGTTTGTTCGTGTCACTAGTCAGTTATTGCCAGAGCGGGTATTTACTCGATTCGCTCCAGAATTAGAGCAGGGCGGCAGAACTTCTGCGGGGACACCCGTCTATTTACAGCTGCTCGGTAGCGATCCCAAAGTGATGGCGATGAATGCCGTGCAAGCGCAGAATTTGTCTCCATTGGGTATAGATCTCAATTTTGGTTGTCCTTCAAAAACTGTCAATCGCAGTGATGGTGGTTCAGCTTTGCTCCGTGAACCTGAGCGTATTTATCACATCGTGGCGGCGGTGCGTGATGCGGTTGATCCAAGTATTCCGGTTACTGCAAAAATTCGTTTAGGTTTTAGCAATCATGATGCCTTAGATGAGATTACGGATAGTGTCTTTAGGGCAAATGCCAATGAGCTTTGTATTCATGCTCGTACCCGTGAAGACCGTTATACACCTCCTGCTTATTGGTCTGCAGTTAAAAAAATATCAGCGAGAGCGCCAATACCTGTGGTTATCAATGGTGAAATTTGGAATATTGAAGATGCTAAAAAAGCGCAATTAGACAGCGGTTGTGAGGATATCATGCTGGGTCGTAGTGCGCTTACTTCACCTGACATTGCAGCAATGATAAAAGCCAATTCACTGGGTGAAAATCATCAAGCGATGAGTTGGGATGAAACCTTGGCTATGATGTTTAACTACTTACAAAAAAGCCAAAATCATCATCCTATTTTTGTGAGTAATCGTTGTAAACAGTGGCTAGTTTTCTTGCAAAGACATTATCCTGAAGCTAAGGTTTTATTCCATCGAGTAAAACGCTTGAAAACGTCAGATGATATTTTTAATGAGATTAGAGCATACCAAAATGAAGTATGTGTTTAGTGTGTTTTAATTAAAAATGACAGTTCTGTTGAGGTTGTAAAATTAGGTTCCCGAGTTTTATCGAGGGCATGTATTAAGCTAAGCCGAAATGCCTTTATTGTACTTAGTCAAAACGCTTGTATTGAGCTTAGTCGAAATGCCTGTATTGAGCTTAGTCGAAATGCCTGTATTGAGATTAGTCGAAATGACACCCCCCTACTTTTTTGTGTATTCATATTCACTTTTTTGAGCAATCTTCGTAATAAAGCAATCTTTTTAGGCGTAACTTTCTAATATTAATTATGTTTTTTGTAAAAGGTTATACCGAATTAAGCCCACAACGCTTATAGTGATCCAAAAAATTTGTATCAGTGCTGAGGCTAGGTTGAAGTTGTGAATCAAGCTGATCAACACAAAAGTTGCAGCGATAAAGTTCATTAGGATATAAGCGTTGTGTGTGCCGTCTATTTTGCCTGTTAATAGTAAAAAATAGGACAGCAGATAAAAGAAGACCCCTACAACGCCAATCGCTTGAGTAATGTCGGTAGTTGAAAGTTCCATGATTGTTATTCCTAAATTGGATCAATGCGAATATTCTACTGAGATTGAGTGATTACTTCTGTGATGAACGTCACAGTTTTAGTTATGCGATATCGTTATAGCGGGGTATATGAATATCCTACAAAAAGTAGGGGGGTGTCTTTTTTATCTTATTATTAAGGCTCTTCTGGCATTAAATACCAAACAAACGTATTATTTGCGCCTTAATTATAATGGGTTTCTTACGGACTGATTTTAGTGTCAAATTCTTTAGTAAAAATTCGTGATGTACATTTCTCCTGGGACGGCAGACGGGACATATATTCGGGTGTCGATTTAGATATTCCCGAAGGTAAAGTCACCGCCATCATGGGCCCAAGCGGAACGGGTAAGACAACTATGTTGCGTCTTATTGGTGGTCAATTAAAACCTACTCAGGGTAGTGTTGAAGTTGCAGGCCAGGAAATTCCAAAGTTAAATCGCAAAGCACTCTATCTCGCGCGTCGTCGTATGGGCATGTTATTTCAATCAGGCGCTTTGTTGACAGATTTGAGTACCTTTGAAAATATTGCTTTTCCCATTCGTGAACATTACGATTTCTCAGAGACGATGATTCGCGATATCGTTCTGATGAAATTAGAACTGGTTGGTCTTCGTGGCGCACGTGATTTGATGCCCTCTGAATTATCCGGTGGAATGAAGCGTCGTGTCGCTTTAGCAAGAGCTATCGTGCTTGATCCTGTGCTAATGATGTACGACGAGCCTTTCACTGGCTTAGATCCAGTCACTTTGGGGACAATCGTTACCTTAATCAAAGAGTTAAATAATGCTTTAGGTTTAACGAGTGTGATCGTCTCGCATGATATTGGTGAAACATTTTCAATTGCGGATCATGTGTGTATTTTATCAGAAGGTAAGATTGTAGCCGCAGGATCACCTGAAGAACTAAAAAATTCAGACTCTGCTTTTGTGCAACAATTTGTGAATGGTCATCCAGATGGCCCGATGCCGTTTCATTATCCAGCAGATGATTATGCTGAAGATTTATTAAAGGGTCATAAGTCATGAGTGGCTTAATCAATTTCCTACAACGTCTGGGCGCATTCATCATTGATGGTATGGCAGGGCTTGGTCGTTCGGTTACATTTTTAATCAGTGTGTTGATGGGGTTCAAAGACGTTTTACTAAGACCTCGATTATTGATTCGCGAGATCTACTCTGTAGGCGTTTTATCCTTACTGATTATTTTCTTTTCAGCTATATTCGTAGGCATGGTTGTTAGTTTATTAGGCTACACAATTTTAGTCGACTTTGGGGGTGAAGAATCTCTGGGATTACTAGTCGCTTTAACTTTAGTAAGAGAACTTGCTCCCGTATTAGGCGCCTTACTTTTTTCTGGGCGTGCAGGCTCAGCAGTAACGGCTGAAATAGGGCTGATGAAAGCGACTGAGCAATTGGCGAGTATGGAAATGATGGCAGTCGATCCAATCAGACGTATCGTTGCGCCTCGATTTTTTGCGGGCCTAATCTCTTTGCCGATACTGACGATTATTTTTATGGCAGTGGGCGTTTATTCTGGGTATTTGGTGGGTAGTGAATGGAAAGGCGTTGACGCAGGGTCTTTTTGGTCTCAAATTCAAAATAAAGTAGAGTTTAGACACGATATTATTAATGGCATTATCAAGAGTATCGTTTTTGCATTTGTGGTCACTTGGATTGCGGTTTACCAAGGCTATCATGCTATGCCTACATCAGAAGGTGTGAGTAAAGCGACCACTAATTCTGTGGTTTATTCTGCTTTGGCTATATTAGGTTTGGATTTTGTTTTGACTGCGATGATGTTTGCGAGTTAGGACTGTTTACAAATACATAGTGTCTAAAATACTTAGTGTTTATGTATTGTCATTCTTAATTTTAAGTAATATTGACAACTTTAAGTTTGGTTTTTTAGATCGTTTTAAACGTTTTTTTTCAATAATTATAAATGTAGTTTTTACATTGTTTATTTCAAGGTTCTATTATGAATTCTTCAAAAAAAGTAGAAGTATTAGTTGGCGCATTATTTCTTATGGCTATTCTTGCCTTCGTGTTTCTAGCTCTGAATGTTAGTAATTTCTCAGGTCTAAGTTCAAACAAAGGGTATAAAGTCACTGCTCAATTCAATAATATTGGAGGTTTGAGCACTAAAGCTAAGGTGACTATGTCTGGCGTGACAGTGGGTCGTGTTACCGCAATTTCTTATGATAAGAAATCATTTAGAGCAGTAGTCACGATGACTATCGATCCAAGCTTTGACTACTTACCTGAAGATAGTCAAGCAAGTATCTATACAGCAGGTTTGCTTGGAGAACAGTATATCTCACTAGAGACCGGTGCTGAGGATGCTTCCTTAACAGAAGGGAGTAACATAAGTCTTACGCAATCTGCTGTAGTATTAGAAGAAATTATTGGAAAATTATTAGTCAGTTTCACCACTAAATAAAAAAGTACAAAATTAGTGTTTGTAAATTCATGTAAACAGGTGAACTTAACACCGTTACATATGACTAAATCATCAACAATAATTGATATTTAAGGAAAAAAAATGAACTCATTAAAAGCTCTATTCTCAACCATAATAATGGTTTTTGCTATGTCAGCGACTACCTCAGTATTTGCAAATCCTGCTGATGTAGCAGCGGCTGAAAAGCGAGTGGTTAGCGTTACTACAAGGATTGTAAATTTACTGGAACAAAATAAAGTACAGTATACCAAAGACGAAAATGCTTTGAATGCAATGGTTAGACGTGAAGTACTCCCATTGATTGATTTTGAAGCGATGTCAAAACTTACACTAGGTAAGCATTGGAGAGCGGCATCTGGCGCTCAACGCGCTCGTTTTATTAACGCTTTTCGTGAAATGTTAGTCAATAGTTATGCTAAAACAATGGTTAAGTATGCAGGGTCATCCATTAAAGCAGGTAATTCAGCACAACAACAAAAGCCTGGTTATGTATTGGTACGAACTAACGTGACTCCTAAAGGTGGTTCTCATATCAGTGCGAACTATAGTCTTAGAAAATTGGGAAATGATTGGAAAGCATACAACGTTGAAATAGCAGGTATAAATCTTATAACAAACTTTCGTACTAACTTTACCCGTGAAGTAAGTTCTAAAGGTCTTGATGCCTTAATTACACGGCTTGAAAGATCAGGGAAATAACGTTAACTAAGTTATAGTTTTAACGAGAAATAATGATGACAAATTCGAATCCACCAAAAGTAGAGCAAAGAGAAAAGGGAATGACTATTTCTGGATCTCTTATTTTTGCAAATGTTACTACTTTATTAGAAAAAGGCTGTGCCTTAATCAAACAGCATGATGGTGGATCATTTGTTATCGATTGTTCAGCTATAACACGTATTGATAGTGCCGGTATTGCCTTGTTATTAGAATGGCAGCGACAAAGCAAAAATAAAAATTCAGTTTGTCGTTTTGTGGGTCTATCAAATCAAGCCCAATCTTTGATTCAGACTTATCGTTTGCAATCATTGATTACTGCTTAATTCCCATTAGGTCCACACACCTAAGTCCTTATATTTCTTGATTTACTATTAAAATCACTCTTATTTCAATAAAAAGACACTGATCATAAGTTAATTCAAGTATTAGTGGTGCACATCCTTCTAATAATTCGTTATTATTCCCCTCTTTTTAGTATGAATGGTTTCTTTTATGCAGGTTTTTCAAATCGAAGGTGGAACTCCATTAGATGGTGAAGTTGTTATCTCTGGTGCTAAAAATGCGGTACTTCCACTGCAAGCGGCATCATTATTAGCCGATGGTAAAATGACCATTCGAAACGTTCCTCGTTTAAAAGATGTGGCAACGCTTGCCAAGCTAATTGAAGGCATGGGCGTCACAGTCAATATTGATGAAGATAACAATATCATTACTGATACTTCAACGATTCAAAACCAAGTTGCTCCTTACGAATTAGTCCGCACCATGCGTGCTTCCATTTTGGTGTTAGGTCCATTAGTCGCCCGATATGGTTATGCTGAAGTCTCTTTACCAGGTGGTTGTGCAATTGGAAGCCG
The DNA here is from genome assembly GCA_937929875.1 of uncultured Cocleimonas sp. GTDB lineage: Bacteria > Pseudomonadota > Gammaproteobacteria > Thiotrichales > Thiotrichaceae > Cocleimonas. Next base: position 10,833 of record CALFUP010000009.1, read on the forward strand.
TCCTGTAAATATTCATCTGTCAGGATTGGAAGCAATGGGTGTTGAAATCACGGTTGATGAAGGCTTTATCCGTGCTAAGGCTGATCGACTAGTCGGTGCCAATATCGTAATGGAAACTGTGACGGTTACAGGTACAGCTAATTTATTGATGGCAGCCGTGTTGGCCGAAGGAACAACAGTCTTAGAAAATTCAGCACGAGAGCCTGAAGTGGTTGATCTTGCAAATTGTTTATTGGCAATGGGTGCGAAAATCAAAGGCGCAGGTACAAATACAATTACCGTAGAAGGCGTCAAAAAATTAAAGGGTATCGATTACTCTGTATTACCGGATCGTATTGAAACAGGTACTTACCTTGCTGCTGCTGCTATTACGGGTGGTCGTGTTAAATGTACAAATGCCGCACCACATACATTAGATGCGGTTTTACAAAAATTTAAAGATTGTGGTGCAAGTGTTGAAAAGGGTGATGACTGGGTAGAGATAGATATGCGTGGTCGTAAACTCAAGTCAGTAGATATCCGTACTGAACCGCATCCTGCATTTCCAACTGATATGCAGGCTCAATTCATGGCAATGAACTGTGTTGCTGAAGGTATTGGTGTGGTTGTGGAAACTATATTTGAGAATCGCATGATGCATGTTGCTGAATTGATGCGTATGGGTGCTAATATTCGTTTAGAAGGAAATACCGCAATCGTAGCTGGAATGCCTTCACTACGTGGTGCGCCTGTCATGGCAACGGATCTAAGAGCCTCAGCCTGTTTGATTTTAGCTGGATTGGCAGCAAAAGGTATAACAATAGTAGATCGTATTTACCATACGGATCGTGGTTATGAAGATATTGAAGGAAAATTAACAGGACTGGGTGCGAAAATTAAACGCATAGTTACTTAAACATTGTTACTTATATCTAATTACTTTCATTTAGCAACTAAGACTTTTTATTAGCCAGAATAAAATTAGATAAAAACTGAAGCATTAGCATGAAAAACACGTTAACCATCGCACTATCAAAAGGACGTATCTTTAAAGAAACGATGCCTCTACTTGAAGCTGCGGGTATCACAGCATTGGATGATCCGGAAACCAGCAGAAAGCTAATTCTTGATACTAACCATCCAGATGTAAAATTAGTCATCATACGTGCTACTGATGTTCCTGTGTATGTTCAATATGGTGCCGCTGACTTAGGTGTTACAGGTAAAGATGTATTAATGGAGCACGGCGGAGAAGGGCTTTATGAAATGCTCGATCTTAAAATCGCTTGTTGTAAATTAATGACAGCAGGCTATGCAGATCGATCTTTGCCTGAAGGCCAACTTAAAGTTGCCACCAAGTTTGTTAACTGTACACGTAACTATTTTGCTGAGCAGGGCAGGCAAATTGAAATCATAAAACTCTATGGTTCTATGGAGTTAGCGCCGATAGTAGGCCTAGCAGACATCATTGTAGATGTTGTTGATACAGGTAATACCTTGAAAGCGAATGGTTTGGTCCCATTAGAACACATGGCGGATATCAGTTCTCGGATTGTGGTGAATTCTGCTTCTATGAAAACAAAACATGAAAAGCTACAAACCTTATTAGATCAACTTAAACAAGCAGTTGAAGCGAAAAGCCGATATTGAAGCTTCAACCTATTAATTTAAAACAAGAAACGATAATTATGAGCAATTTAAACACTTTAACAGACGACTTACGTATTATGGAAGTTCAAGAAGTACATCCTCCAGCAACCTTGATAGAAGATTTTCCATTAACGGAAGCTGCAGCTAAAACAGTAAGTGATGCACGCGAAGAGTCGCATAAAATCTTACATGGTGAAGATGATCGTTTAATTGTAGTGGTTGGTCCTTGTTCGATTCATGATACAAAAGCAGCGCTTGAATATGCGGGTCACTTGGCAAAGATGCGCGAAGAACTAAAAGATGATTTACATATCATTATGCGCGTTTACTTTGAAAAGCCTCGTACCAGCGTTGGTTGGAAAGGATTAATCAATGATCCTGATTTAACAGATAAATTTAATATTAACAAAGGTTTGAGAGTAGCCCGTGAGTTATTGGTTAATCTTGCTGAGCAAGGTATGCCAACTGCGACTGAATACCTAGACTTAATCTCACCGCAGTATGTTGCTGACCTAATTGCTTGGGGTGCTATTGGTGCACGAACTACAGAGTCACAAGCACATCGTGAACTAGCATCAGGTATCTCATGCCCAATTGGTTTTAAAAATGGCACTTACGGTAATTTAGATATTGCTATAAATGCAATTAAATCATCGTCTAACTCGCATCACTTTTTATCAGTAACAAAAGAAGGCAAGTCGGCTATTTTCACAACTAAAGGTAATGAAGATTGTCATATCATTCTTCGTGGTGGTCGTCGTCCAAACTATGATGAAGTGAGTGTAGGTGAAGCTTTAGAGCAACTCGGTAAAGCAGGTTTAGCGCAAAACTTAATGGTTGATTTTAGTCATGCAAACAGCAATAAAGACTTTAAGAATCAGCCTAAAGTATCAAAGAATATTGCCAACCAAATTGCTAATGGTCAGAATGGTATTTCAGGCGTAATGATCGAAAGTCATTTGGTTGAAGGTAATCAAAATGGTTCGGGTAAAACACTTGAAGAATTAACCTATGGTCAGAGTATCACGGATGCGTGTATTAACTGGGACGATACCGAAGTTGTATTGCGTCAGTTAGCAGAAGCAGTAGCGACACGCCGCAGTGCTTGATTTAAAATAGTCACTTACATTGATAACTTAGATGTTTAATGTACTAGGTGAATAAAATAAATAAGCCAAGGTAATATTTTCTTGGCTTTTTTTTGGTAAAAATAAGATGAATATACAAAGACTAAATAGTAGTGATGCAGATTTTTGGAGCAAGCTCAATAAGCGCCTAGCGTGGGATAGTAGTTCTGATAAGGTAATTTTTGATACAGTTAACAGTATTTTGTCTGATGTTAAAAACCATGGAGATAGCGCTGTCATCGAATATACCAATACGTTTGATCGCATGTCAGCTACTTCAATAACTGAGCTTGAAATTCCGGCAGAGCGCCTTCAACAGGCGCTAAACGCTATTAGTCCTGAGCAACGAAGTGCTCTTGAGAAAGCTGCTTCAAGAATTAAAAATTATGCTCAACATCAAAAAATGGAATCATGGAGCTACATCGAAGCAGACGGTACTGTTTTAGGTCAGCAAGTTACCGCATTGGACCGGGTAGGGCTTTATGTGCCAGGTGGTAAAGCTGCCTATCCTTCATCTGTATTAATGAATGCTATCCCTGCAAAAGTTGCCGGCGTACCTGAGTTAATTATGGTAGTACCGACACCTGATGGCGAAGTGAATGAACTTGTATTGGCCGCCGCAGCAATATCTGATGTGGATAAGGTCTTTTCTATCGGTGGTGCTCAGGCAGTGGCAGCTTTAGCTTACGGTACTGAAACCGTGCCTCAAGTAGATAAAATAGTCGGTCCAGGTAATATCTATGTAGCTACTGCAAAGCGCATGGTTTTTGGCACTGTTGGGATTGATATGATTGCAGGTCCATCTGAAATTTTGGTTGTCTGTGATGGTAAGACAGACCCAGATTGGATTGCGATGGATTTGTTCTCACAAGCTGAACATGATGAAGATGCTCAATCTATTTTCATTTGCCCTGATGCTGATTTCATAGAGAAGGTGGCTAATAGTATTGATAAGCTAATTGAAGACATGCCTCGTGCAGATATTATCCGAGCTTCAATGGAAGGCCGTGGTGCTTTTATACAATCCCAAGATATAGATGATGCAATTGCTATTGTGAATCATATAGCACCTGAACATCTTGAGTTGTCGGTTGAAAATGCTGATGAAGTTGCTAAGCAAGTACGCCATGCAGGAGCAATATTTTTGGGGCGTCATACATCTGAAGCGTTAGGTGATTACTGTGCAGGCCCAAACCATGTGTTGCCAACTTCACGAACCGCAAGATTCTCTTCGCCATTAGGTGTATACGATTTTCAGAAGCGTTCTTCTTTAATTGGATGTTCCGCAGATGGAGCCTCTGACCTAGGTAAAGTCGCTTCTATTTTGGCGCATGGTGAGGGTTTGACTGCTCATGCAAGATCAGCTGAGTATCGTATAAAAGATTAAAATTAGTCTAATTTAAAAGCTTAGGCGCCTAAAAAAATGCCAACTCTGTTAAGCGCTTGTCATGAGCATAGTTGGTGTATGTCGAATAATACCCCTTACTATTAGCGAAGCTACTATCAGGGCTGCTAGATTTAAAAACAGATAAGTCGATTCAGTCGCCATTGTTTGGCGAAGTGTTTGACCTAGGAAAACACTCAAAAAGTAGGGGGGTGTGTTCTACAGGATCAATAGATCTGTGATTTATAACTAACTAACTTCTTTCAGTTCTTTTAGATACTTAAACAAGAGTCTAGATGATTTAGGTGTTTTGTTTAGTTGTTGTTCTTTAATTGCATTACGAGCTAATTGTCTTAGCTTTTGGCGGTCAGCTTGTATTTCATTAACCAGCGTATTGATCAACTCTTCATCACCCGTTATTAGTTGATCACGCCATCCTTCAATTTGGTGGAATTCATCGTTTGCTTTTTCAATCGGTTGGGCGAGGACTCTAAGTTGTAATTGAATCGCCTCCACATCCTCTTCAGGCATGATACTTGAAATATAACGTAGCTGGCGTTGTAACGCCGATTTCTTCATTTTTTTTCCTGAAAAAACAGCATCATACATGCGTTCTGATAAAGGGATAGTTGCAAACTTTGAATCGGGTAGTTCAATTAGTTCACGCCCTAAATCATGCAGTATTTTCATCTCGCGTTTTAACGCCGTTTTATTCGGGCGTTCGCTATAAGGCAAACCCGTATGTGGGTTTATGTCTTCAAGTTGATATGAATTATCTGTCATGTTCTTAGTTTAGTTGATTACTGATTGTCTGGTTTGTTTATCTTAATAAAATAAAGAAATCAGATGTTTTCTAAGTTATATGTTCTCAAAGTATTAAGGCCTCGAGAACAGTATGATTTAAAATCAACGACCACGAATATAATTAGTCATCGCATTAAGCTTAGGTGATCGTGTTCCTGCTTTTTCTAGCATTGGAAAATAGTTACGATCATCAATTGCCGCAATACCGTTGAAATGCATCAGCATTCCTCCACCAGCACGATTCCAAGCATTGAGGTATTTAGAATAAGCTCTCCCCATTTGTGGATTACGGTTAGCATTAGCGAACATGCTAAAGATTTTAGGATCTCGGATTACATGGGGACGATCTACACGTAATAAATGCTGACCACCTTCATAGGCCAATAGCTTCACACCGTATTTTTTTGCAATAGCCACATTTTTGACTACACGGTCTTGAATCGCATTTTCGATCGCTCCACCTTGGTACGCATCTTTAGCGAGGCCACCATTCATAATTTCTCGGAAGAGTTGATTCATGCCGTTATTACCTGAGGCTGCCCAACGTTTCACTAAAGGACGATTTTCGATACGAGCAATGTAATCACCAAAATAGGGTGCAACCGCATAGGCATCGAAATCTTTGAAACAATTTCCACCTGCTAACGGGCAAGTCATTAATTCTTCAGCCATTTTTGGGGCTGAGCCATAAGCTGACACGACACAAATAGCACGATTACCTAGCACTTGTTTAAAAATACGACACATTTCGCGACTACGTTTAGCATTGTAATTTAGTGCTAAGAATAAACGACGTGAACCTACATTTTTGATATCGAGTTTGCCACGCGGCCATAACTTTAGGGCTTTGCGTGTCGCATCATGGGTTGCAGGATACATCGAGTTCCAAATCTCATTAGAGTTTTCTACGTAGACTTTTCGGCCTCCATGAAGTCTCGTTTTGACTGTTTGAGCAAATTTACGATAGAAGTCATTTGATGCAAGATGTGGCATTGAAAACCATGGATCAGCCTGACTTTGGTTGGCCATATCAATCATTGTTTCAACCGGCATACCCGCATTATGGTTGTAAAAAGCAGTTTGTGGTGTAGCACGCTGATGCCATTCAGCAAGTTTGGTTAATTTTGTGTTTTGCCACGGCATGAAACGAATTGAATTAAAATTACGTGATGTTTTCAAATACTCTGGATTAAAGGTTTGGCGTGTATAAATTCCTGCATATTTCTGTGGTATCACCTTGATATTTCTTATGTAATTACGTTGATTGATTCGCGTAATATGTAGACGAAGATTGCGTTTAGCACTACGCAAATTAAAATCTATACGTCCGGGTACTTGGCGAATAATTTCCACATCGCCATGCACTTTTATATCAGCATCACCCTCGTATGTAACGAAGTGTCTACCCACTGGAAAATTATCAGGCATATCCCATATGGCATTAATAGAAGTGTAAATAGGTGCTTCGCCACGCGCAGGTAAACGCGTAGGCCAGCCATTTCTATCAACTGCTACTTTTTCTGATTCTTTGGTATTGAAGGATTTTTTCTTTTCACAACCCGGATCAATGGGTTTATTCGCTTGCCAGTTGAATTCACAAGAAGTGATCCAGCCACGGGATATTTTAAAAATATCAATAAAGGGGTTTGATGAAGCTAAATGATGTAAGCCACTCGTGTTATAACCTAATCGGTTACCAGGAGTCGCTTGACTAGTGCTGGAAATGACGAATAACGCCAAAACACATAAGCTGCTTTTTAAAACTTTGATAGATAGCTTCATAATAATTCGAATATCCTTCCTTGTTATTCAATATTTTGCTTTTTCTTTTACATTAAGTAAGGCTAGTAATTGCATTTAAAGGTGTAAACATTTAAATGTATAAAAACCGACCGAATTTTAACCTTTTGCAGGACTTTTGCCTATAGATATTCTTTAGTCTACATTCATCTCTGACAGTTCAATTAGCTCAATCTAAAATAGGGATCTTAGTTGATTTAATAGATTTTATATTATTGTCATTAATAATAGGATAATCATAGCTAACAGAATCATTCAAAAAGTAGGGGGGTGTGTTCGACTAGCTCCAAGAACCGTCATTTTCTAATCATCAAATCAGTCAGACATGACGTTTGTTATTCTTTGATACTTATATCATCTTCAACCCATACCTCTATTTTCTGTACACAGTTATTACCAAAACCTGACTTATCCCAAGGCGGATCGATGGGTTGAATATCACCATTGGCATCTGTCGCCCTGCAGCCTAATTCATGATAGCCAGTGATTGCTTGCCATTCAAATTCCCAACGGCTCCAAGCGTACTTCTCTTTGGCGGGAAATACTTGAGCTTCATGCCAATGATTATTGATTCCTATTTCTACTTTTGAAATAGGTGTGCCTAATCCTGACCAAGCTCGACCATGAAGAGTGACACTACCTGATTTGAGTAATCGTTTACGGCTATACCAGTCCGGTATTCCAGGAGGAACCATTAAAGATTTCACGCGAATAGTAGTAACGGGTATTCCTTTGTCGTTATTATCTTTTTTATAAACATAGGTACCGACTTGCTGTTGGCCTTCAAACGTGTGATCAATAGCCTCAATTTTATTCAACCATTTTACACTTGCCATGCCATACCAACCAGGTACGACGAGTCGCAAAGGATAACCATGTTGAGGAGGTAAAGCTTGGCCATTAATTTCCCATGCCAACATGATGTCTGGATTATTCGCCATTTCGATGCTTAATGAACGTTCAAAAACATGTTGAACTCCAGAGTCTACACCTGAATCCGCGCCGCTAAAAACCCATTCAACCGCTTCTGAAGTGGCTTTTGCATTGTATAAAATGTCGATTAAGCGCGTGCCTCGCCATTCGGCGGTTCCAACTGCTTCATAGGTCCATGGCATACTAGGCCAATGCGGTTTATGTAAAGCTCGTCCGTTTCCTGCACACTCTAAAGTGACTTGTTTGGTTACTTGTGGAAGTGATTTTAAAGTTTGCATATCTAAGTTGATAGGATTTTCCACCAAGCCTCTGATCTCAAGTTTCCAATCACTTTCATTTTCGACATAAGGAATATCAAAATGACTCAATAGATAATGCATTCCGATGGGAGTGATATCGTGTCGTAAAGCTTCTAAAGCGATACCTGAATTACGGTTTGCTAACTGCACTTCAGAATGTGTGAAATCCTCTGCACGGTGTGATTTAGGCTTGGGGTTTAGGATAGGATTATTTGCTGACATATTTCCCTTCATGGCATGTATTTAATTTCAGTATAAATAGTATTTAGTGTTTATTCATAAATAATATTGAAGAGCTATATTTGTTTTCAGTAGGTTAAATATGAAAGAAATAATTCTAGGTATTCGATTAATTAAAAAATATCGAAAAAAGTAGGGGGGTGTGCTTAATAAAGATATTTACAGTGAAATATTTATCCAATAATAATCAATAGGCTTACACTACACTCATATTGTCCTATCGTTTTTATGCTAAGGCAAAATACACTAATTATTCTGGAGATAAAATGAAAGCCATAGGTTATTTAAAATCATTAACTATAGAGCAAGCCGATTCACTCGTTGATATTGATATTGAAAAACCTATTGCCACAGGTCGAGATCTTTTGGTCAAGGTCGCCGCAATTTCAGTCAACCCAGTTGACACCAAGGTTCGTATGCGTGCTGAAGGTGTGAATGGACAGTATAAAATTCTAGGCTGGGATGCGGTAGGAGAGATTGTCGCTGTTGGTGATCAAACTGAGTTATATAATGTCGGTGATCACGTTTGGTATGCGGGAGATATTACTCGCTCAGGATCTAATGCTGAATTTCAGTTAGTAGATGAACGAATTGTTGGTTCAAAACCTAAATCCCTCAGTAATGAGGAAGCGGCTGCGATGCCTTTGACTGCCATTACTGCTTACGAGCTGTTGTTTGCACGTTTAGACTTTACACCAAAATTAAATAGTCAGGCTAGCAAGGACGAATCAGGAAAGCCAACACCTAGTATTTTGATTATGGGCGCAGCAGGCGGAGTGGGTTCAATTTTGACTCAATTGGCTAAACAATTAACCGATGCAACTGTAATCGGCACAGCATCACGCTCAGAAAGTCAGCAATGGGTGCGAGACTTAGGTGCTGATCATGTGATTAATCATCATAAGCCACTCGTTGAACAACTCAATGACCTTGGAATTAAAAGCGTAACGCATGTCATCAGCCTTACTCATACGGAAGAGCACTATGATCAGTTAGTGGCAGCATTAGCACCTCAAGGAAAATTAGCACTTATTGATGATCCAGTGAATGGTCTTGATGTTACTGCCCTTAAAGTGAAGTCTTTGTCATTGCATTGGGAGTTAATGTTCACCCGTTCAATGTTTAATACATGGGATATGCAAAAACAACACGATCTACTTAATCATGTATCGCAATTAATTGATAATGGGGTAATCAAAACTACTCTAGGTGAGAATTACGGCAAGATAAATGCTGAAAATTTAAAACGAGCTCATGCACACATTGAGACCAACCAAGCGGTCGGTAAAGTTGTGTTAGAAGGCTTCTAGAAATAGTTTATTTTTTAGTTGGTTCTAATAAAAAGAACTTGTTTATTATCGGAGTTCTAGAATGACTCCGATAATACTGCTTAGTAGCTTTGTATTATCCGTTTGAGTATTATGATTTATTTGTAGTATTTAGTGGGTTTTTTTGAGATATCAAAAATCATTAGTAAATTAAAGTGTCAATATAAAGCCCGTTAATCAGAGAACATTATCTCTAATTACTGTGTTGAGTTACAGTTAGTCAATAATGTTTTAATAAAAATAAAAATAAAAATAAAAATAACTAATGATAAATCATACGAACTTAAATCATGATAAACCCTTGCCGTCTAGACGATTCCGGCATGTGGTTCTATTCACGATTTGTATGGTTTTATTGGCTATTTTTTCAACAATTTTTGTTGATGATTCTGTAAATGTTATAAGCTTTTTAACACTTGATGTCCTTATCATGTGTTCTTTATTTCCTCTTATTAAAAGGGACAAATTAGACTTCTCCAAACAGCTTTATTTGTGGTCAAACCTGTTGGTCCTTAGTTTTATTTTTTGGGATAGAGGTGGTTTGCTTTCATCAGCAGTCATTTTGGTTTTTCCAATATTTCTAATGGTTTCTGCCTTATTGGTGGGGCCTAAAACATTTTTCTCTGTTTATCTTTTTGTTGTCTCTTTTATTGTAACGATCAGCGTTCTAGCGATTAATACACATACAAGTTTTGATTTTCATAAGTTCGGCTATTGGGATTTGAGTATTGTTATTATCTTACTCACTGCTTCTGGTTTTACGGCATGGCGTTTTAATGATGATATGAGGTATGCCTTAAGAAAGTTAAAGATTGAGGTAGCAAATGTAAATCAGTCGCGCTCTGAAATAGAACGTTTAATACATTATGATCCGCTTACAGGTTTGTCCAGTCGATTAGATTGTGAAGAAAAATTTAGTCTGTTAAAAACAAAAGTGAGCGATAATTCAAATCAAATTTACTTTTTGTTTTTAGATATTGATAATTTTAAGTCCATCAACGATTACCATAATCATTCAACGGGTGATGAAGTATTAAAAGAGATATCGAATCGACTGTTAGGATTAATTCAAGACAGCGATGTTGCTTGTCGACTCAGCGGTGATGAGTTTTTACTGATACTTACAAGATCGAAAGATTATAATATTGAACAGTTATCGAAACGTATTCTAAGAAAAGTTGCTCAACCAGCTGAAATATTCGAAAACAATATCGAAATTACAGCATCTTTAGGCATAGCGTTATATAACGATAAGAGTGATGAAAGCTTTGAATCTGTTTTAAAGCGTGCTGATTTGGCAATGTATAGGGCGAAAGAACTAGGCAAGAATAAATGTTCTTTTTATGATGAAGAACTTTCTGCAAAAGCATTGAGGGATATAAGAATTGTCAGGGGTTTAAAGTCGGCTCTAAAAAACAATGATTTAGAGTTATTTCTACAGCCTAAAATTGATATTGTTTCTGGGAAAGTAAAAAGTTCAGAAGCTCTGCTTCGTTGGGTAAGAAATAACCCTGAAAACTTCTCACCTGCTGAATTTATTCCATTAATTGAATCAACCGAATTGATTTGCACTGTGGGTGAATGGGTTATCAAAAGAGCCTGTGTTTTATGTAAAGAACTGCATGATAAAGGTTTCGATGATTTATCCATATCTGTCAATATTTCCTCTGCGCAATTTGTTATGGGGAATTTAGAAAATATTATTATTCGAGAACTGCAAGAATCTCAGTTAGACCCTCAATATTTAGAATTGGAATTAACAGAGCGTATTCTTTTTCAAGATGATGATGGCGTTTTAGATGAGCTTAGTCGTATTAAAGAGTTAGGTGTAATATTATCAATAGATGATTTTGGTACTGGTTATTCTAATTTGGGCTATCTAACTAAATTTAAGGTAGATACGCTTAAAATAGATCAATCCTTTATTAGAGATATAAATAAATCACCTCAAAATTTAGCCATTGTAGATGCGATAATAAAAATGGCAAAAGCGCTAGGGTTAAGCATAGTTGCGGAAGGCGTGGAAACCAGCCAAGAATGGGATATTCTAAAACAATTAAATTGTGATCAAGGGCAAGGATATCTTTGGTCTAGACCATTAACATCAAATGATTTTTTAGCGCATGTGACTGAAGCTGTATAAGCCCTAAAAAGTAGGGGGGTGTCATTTTATAAACTGTATTTGTTTGATTTAGTTTGTACTTACACCTATTGAGCACTTACACCAAGGTAGCGACTACTAATATCATCAGTTAGATCGGCTGGTTCTCCATGCCAAACTGTATGACCTTTCTCCAAAATAAAACAATGATCACAAACGGGCAACAGCTCGCTGAGGGTTTTATCCACTAACAATATCGATTGACCCGCTTCGCGTAGTTGTCGAATTGCTGTCCAAATTTCTTGTCTGACTATAGGTGCTAAACCTTCGGTAGCTTCATCTAAAATGAGAAGTTTTGGGTTGGTTAATAAAGCACGACCTATGGCGAGCATTTGCTGTTCACCACCTGATAATGTTGATGCTACTTGGCTATAACGTTCTGTAAGTCGAGGAAATAGAGTGTTTATTTTGTTTAAATCCCAATGAGTGTTATTACTACTGTTTTTGCTATTAACGTCTTCGCGAGCTGTAACTACTAAGTTTTCATAAACAGTTAGATTAGGAAAACAACGTCGGCCCTCAGGTACCAAACCAATGCCTAATCGAGCAACCTTATGCGAAGCGAGTTTGGCGGTGTTTTTACTGATTAAAACGATTTCTCCTGAAGTAGCTGGGTTTAGATTACAAATTGCTTTGATAGTGGTTGATTTACCTACGCCATTGCGACCCATTAATGCCACCACTTCACCTACTTTAACTTCTAAACTGACATCGAATAACGCTTGGGACTTACCATAAAACGCAGTGATATTTTTCACGCTTAATAATGATGCTTTTGAGTTGGTTTCATTTGGTTTTTGCAAAGACGACGACATTAATCTTCTCCCAAATAAGCTTGTTTTACAGCGTTTGAGTTTTGGATTTCTTTAGGTGAGCCAGAAAAAATTATTTTGCCGTACACTAATACTGAAATACGATCGGATAACTTAAAAACTGCATCCATATCATGTTCGATTAGAAGGATCGGTATTTCTAATTTTAACTTTAATAGAAATGCGACTAAGGCTACGGTACTGGCAGGATCTAGTCCTGCCATAGGTTCGTCCAGTAACAAGACCTTTGGTTGAAGTGCCATCGCGCAAGCCACTTCAAGTTCACGACGTTTTCCGTGTGATAGTTCAGCAGCAATCACATCTTGGAATTCATCGATATGCAATTGTTTAAGTATCTTGTCAGCCTCATCAATCAGGCTTTGATCAGTGTCTACTGCTTTCCAAAAACGAAAGCTAGATCCTTGACGAGCTTGTACCGCGAGCATGACATTACGCCTCACTGAGAGCTCCATGGCTAGGGATGAGACCTGGAAGCTACGACCTAAACCTAAACGACTTCGCTTGGAGACACTCATATTACTGATATTGGTATTGCCTAATTTGATCACACCTGAGTCTGGTTTTATCCATCCTGCTATTTGACCAATTAAAGTCGATTTACCCGCACCATTTGGACCAATCAAAGTGTGGATTTCGCCAGGGTATAAATCACATGAAACATTGTCAGTGACTTTTAATGCGCCATAGGATTTATTCAAAGACTCGATCGTTAACACCGCTTGATTTTTACTTGAAACAGATGCTGAAGCAGAACTTGTTGAAGAAACTGATATAGGAGCTTTTGTAGAAGTAAGGGAATTAGTCATG
>CALFUP010000010.1 GCA_937929875.1 uncultured Cocleimonas sp.
AAAAAAATGCAGATAGCACACTTGTTTTTTCTAAATTTGAGGAAGGGCGCCGAGTAATCGCATATACCAGTACACGCCGTGCTAGAGAGTATTTAGTCTATTTAAAAGTTGAATACGGTATCCGCCAAAATAATAAAAAGAGACTGGCGGATGAAGAATTACCTAAATGGCGTATCAATATTGATCGATCCTATCTTTATGATCCTGATTTTGCTTTAGGTAAGGCGGAAGAGGAAAAGAAAGTAAAACTGGCTTTATACGAAGAAGCTACGCGTTTAATTCTACTTAGGCTAAAATATTCAAAGTAAAATCAAAGCGCTTAGGTTGTTATCTTAATAGAAAACAGTCAAAAAGGTGGGGGGTGTCCTTTTATATCTCGTTTAGAGTCTTTATTAGGAACATTGCGTTAGGAGTTATCAATTATAAAAAGATTAGTTCAGTACTACGTTTTCATTATAGCTATGTGTTTTTCATCTATAGCATATGCAGATATTGGTTTTGAAAAATGGAAACAGTCTTTTCGACAACAAGCTATTACAGAAGGCGTATTGGCTAATGTTATTGATCAGTCGATAACAAATCTCACTCTAGACCCTGAAATCATAAAGTTAGATAGTAGCCAACCTGAGTTTACTCGAAATATATGGGATTATTTAAACAACAGTATTTCTAATTCACGACTAAAAAAAGGAAAAAAATTACTTCAAGAGCATCGATTACTCTTTGATAAAATAGAAAACCGATTCGGTGTACAACGAGAGGTGATCACTGCTATTTGGGCGATGGAAAGTGACTTTGGTCGTAATTACGGAAATAAAAATGTAATCCGGTCTTTAGCTACTCTGGCTTATAAAAGCACTTCAGAGAAACGAATACAATTTGCACGTAATGAACTGTTGATAGCATTAAAAATTATTCAAACTAAGAAAATAAGCAGTAAAAACTTAATAGGGTCTTGGGCCGGTGCAATGGGGCAACCACAGTTTATGCCTAGTTCTTATTTGCAATATGGCGTTGATTATAATCGTGATGGTAGCATCGATTTATGGAACACATTACCTGACGTTTTTGCTTCCATTGCAAATTTCTTAGTAGAGTCTGGTTGGCGCCAGAATGAAACATGGGGTGAAGAAGTTCGATTGCCTAAAAAGTTTGATTGGAGATTAAATAGTTCGGCCTATCAATTGCGATATCAGCAATGGCAAGAATTGAATGTCCGTAAGTTTGATGGGAGTGCATTTGTATACCCCAAAAGACAAGCAAATTTGTTTTTACCCGCAGGTAAATTGGGTCCTATTTTTTTAATGACGCATAACTTTTCTGTGATCAAGCGTTATAACCAATCAAGCAGCTATGCTTTGGCAGTGGCGCAGTTAAGTAATTTATTCGGCTTAGGTAAAAAAATTCAAGGTGCTTGGCCTGTAAATGATAAAGCTTTGAGTGTAATACAATTAAAAGAGATTCAATCTTTATTGAATTCTCAAGGTCATAGTGTCGGGGCAGTTGATGGTAAAGTAGGTTCGAAAACAAGAGAAGCGATACGTACTTGGCAATTAGAAAAAGGGATAGCTGGGGATGGATATGCTAACCTATCCTTATTAATGGAATTAAGATCACGTTCTAAGCTTGAAAAATAAGCACTATTGATCCAATTCACTATCGGATTTACAATAATATTCTAATCTGATGTTTGATTCACATTCATCATCTTGAGGGAGAGAGATTGAATAAACTAACTATAATCGCTTTATTCGCGATTATTACAACTCCATGTGTCGCCAAAACAAAAGTCTATGGTGAACTTCATGCTTCTTATGACAATATATTTGAGGTAGGTAGTAAATCTAAGGATGACTTGGCGCTGAATAATTCATTTATTGGTTTTAAAGGCTCAACAGAAATAAAAAAAGATGTTAGTTTTATTTATCAAATATCCTGGGGAGTAAGCAATTCAGGCTATGAGGATATAAATAACCTGAATCTTAATTCTTCAACTTATAGAAACTCTGGCTTCAATAATAGAAATCAAGTTATCGGTCTTGCAAGTCCATCCGGAGCTTTAATTGTTGGAAGATTTGATACGCCCTTTAAGACAGTAGGACGCAAAGCCGATTTATTTTGGCATTCTCAGTTAGGACAAAATCGTAATATTACTAACGCCAATAACTGGGATCTACGAGCCGATAAAATAGTTATTGCTCAGTCACCTGTAGTTAAAGGTTTTCAAGGAAGCTTAGCTTACGCTTCTGATATTGCCGACACTTCCAGGGTAACGCAAAATGCATCTGCCATTAGTGCCAATGGCTTTTATAAAAAAGGGAAGTTCCTTGTAGGTGCTGCTTATGAACAACATGATTTGGATAGCTCCTCTGAATATCAATCAGCCAGTACAAAAGCATTGCGTTTAAGTCTTACCTATAGAAATGGACCTCTGAAATTGTTAGGTTTCTATCAAAAAGAAGATAATGATTTTTCAGTAACGACTCAGCCAAATGCAATTGTTATTGGTGCTGGAGTTGCTTATACCAAAGGTAAGAGAACGCTTAAGGCTCAATTTTATTCAAGAAACGATGACTTATTGAGTAAAAACTCAGACCTAATAGCGATTGGCTATGATTATAAGTTATCAAAGCAATTGGATGTTTATGCACAAATGGCTAAAGCCAATCATTCGTTTAATCTTGGGGCTTATAGTCTAAGCAATAGTAATGAAGCTTCAGATTCGCACGGATTTTCTATTGGCCTTAAATATAAGTTCTAGTGTTTAAAAGTTATCCAAAAAAATCCGCTTTAACTTATCTGTTAACGCGGATTTCATTACTATCTTTTTTTACCAGCTTAGGCTTAACCTATTTAGCATATTTCTTCAAACGATCCCCCACAGAAGAAGGATTAATTCCTTTTCTAATTCTAAGAAAAACCTCTGTTGGATTGGTGCTTAGTTTTTCTAGAATTGCTTCTTTATCTTGGCGTCTAAGCTCATTCATACCCAGTAATTCGCGTTGGATATTCCCTTTTATATTTAAAGAAGAGTCTCTAACGAATAAAAGACCTTTTGTAGCTTTACCAATTTTCATCCCTGTGAAATTGATGTTTAATTTGGTGTTAACACAAATAGTTTCAATCAAATCAGCTGAAGCTTTACCGGTGGAAGGACCGTAATCAATACATTCACGCGGATAAAGAGTCATGTTTTGAGATGTCATTGAGATGTTTTCAGCATCTATAGCGGCACTCAAGTAACTTTGGTCTTCTCTTACTTGATTGTTTTGTTGAGACTGTTGTTTTTGGGCTTGGCTTTGAGTATTAACCTGAGCGTTACTTTGTGCAATGTTT
The DNA here is from genome assembly GCA_937929875.1 of uncultured Cocleimonas sp. Classification (GTDB taxonomy): domain Bacteria; phylum Pseudomonadota; class Gammaproteobacteria; order Thiotrichales; family Thiotrichaceae; genus Cocleimonas. Next base: position 3,337 of record CALFUP010000010.1, read on the forward strand.
TGTGTAGTGCTTTGTGATGTATTTTGAGTTACCGCTGGGCCAGCGCATAACTGAACTACTTGATCATTGGTAAAACCACGCTGTAAGTAATAATCGATATCGGATTTACTACAGCTATTGGCGATAGCACCAGAGCTTGAGAATAGCGCTGATACAGACAAAACCGCTAAAGTAGCAATTTTAGCTTTTGCCTTAATACTGGGTGAGCCTAGTTTTGATGATGACAAAAAAGTCATAAATATCTCCGATAATGTAGTGTCGATCTGACTTAGATAATTAGGTGTTAGTCAAAATTATAATGAATAAAGTTCCACTAGGTTTGACTATTGTTTGAGTTATTAGCTTAAATTTATATCAATCATTAATTGATCAGATAACTTTTCTAAGCAATCTTCGACAGCATCAGCATCAACTCCTTCTGGAAGCCCTAAAGTCAGAGCTGCTGTAAACAGCATTCCACCTGACATGCTTGCTTCTTTGACATTGCTGTCTAGTTCTTCGATATTTACATTAAGTTTAGCCAGTTCTTCTGTTACATCATTAATGATTCCAATGCGATCTTGGCACAAGATATCAATGTTTAAAGTTTCAGTGATCTTTGGTTTGTCGTTAATTTCAGCCTTTTCAACGATAATTTTTAAGTCATCAGATTGTGCAATATTAAGCTTCTCTTTCAACGATTCTAAGTTACTTTCATCGACCGATACTTGTAAGAGACCAGCGAACTTACCCCCGAGATGTGCCATACGGCTCTCTGTCCAGTTGCCATTATGGTCTTCAAGAATTTCTGAGATTGAACTGATTAAACCAGATCGGTCAGCGGCTAAAAGGGTAATAATAAGTGAAACTTGCATAGACTCTCCTCATTGAGTATTCGTTTATTTATTCGCTATCACTAAGATAGTGTATTTATTGCTATTTGTACCTAAATTTTAAACAATGAAAACATCCAAAAAGTAGGGGGGTGTCATTTTAGAAACAAAAAGCTGATTCGTATTACAAAACACCGTTAACATCAGTCCTATCATTAAAGACCTGTGTATTTATCTCAATACAGTCCTTAATTGTCGAAGAAATAGTACATTTATGTAAGGCTCTTTCTACCGACGCGACTCTTTTATCGGGCAGTTCAGGCCAAATAATATTCATTTCAATTTGATTGATACGCGTAGGTTTTTCGATAAAATTCCAAGTTAAATGAGTAATGATGTTTTTAGTCGGTATTTCCATGCGCATTGAGTATTGATCTAGAACGGCGAAAGTGCATCGTGCAATAGAAGTAACAAACATCGCAATTGCACTGAACCGCATAACTTCATTCGCTAGTCTAATATCAAGACCATCTTCATCAAAACGTGATAATCGTAACTCAGTTTGGCCTAATACTTCGATGTTCATAGGGTACTCAAAGATAAATCGATAATGTATAAGCTATAGTTCTTTAACAGCTTCTAAAACTTCAGCAGCGTGTCCTTTCACTTTTACTTTATCCCAATGCTCTCTTAGTACACCTGCTTTGTCGATTAAAAAAGTGCTTCTCACGATCCCCATATATTCTTTTCCAAACGTCTTCTTTAATTGCCAAACGCCAAAATGTTCGCAAACACCCGTGTCTTCATCTGAAATCAGCTCGAAAGTGAACGCTTGTTTTGCTTTGAAATTATCATGTCGTTTCATACTATCTTTGGATACACCAAATATTTCAGTATCGTGTGACGTAAATTCATCATGTAAATCACGAAAATCTTGCCCTTCCGTAGTACAGCCAGGTGTACTATCTTTGGGGTAAAAATATATAACGATATTTGATTTGCCTTGATAATCTGAAAGCTTAAAGTTTAAGTTAGAGGTAGCTGGGGCCTCAAAGTCTGGTACTTTTTCACCAATGATTAACGATTTGATTTCTTTAGACATTCTTATATACCTATTTTCAATTATATTTAATAGGGTATTCTAAACATAATTGAAATAAAACGTATAAATTCTATATTTGTAAAATATGTGTAAACAATAAACGTTTATTATCCTAATTAAATTTAAATCAAACGTTAGGGGTAAGCTTTGGCAAAAGTAATTTTGCTTTAAAAACTTAACCTTAGGATTTTAAAGGTTTCGTATTATTAATTACCTGCAAAAAGTAGGGGGGTGTCATTTTAATTTGTTTAATAGGCACTTTTTGGAGAAACGATTGTTATGAATGATAAAAACCGCTGTAGCTGGGCTCAAGGTAATCAACTAGAAAAGGAATATCATGATCAAGAGTGGGGTGTTCCTGTCCATGACGACAAAGTTTTATTTGAGTTCTTAATTTTGGAAGGCGCGCAAGCCGGTCTTAGTTGGTCAACTATATTGAATAAACGCGAAGGCTATAGAGAAGCGCTGGATAATTTTGATGTAAATAAAATATCAAAATATGGGGAATCCAAGATTCTAGAATTATTAGACAATCCTGGAATCGTTCGTAACAAGTTAAAAGTAAACTCTACTATTTCGAATGCTCGCCTGTTTATTGAGGTACAAAAGGAATTTGGAAGCTTTGATAAGTATATATGGCAGTTTGTTGGAGGTAAGCCCATTGTTAACGCAAGGAAGTCTGCTTCCGATGTTCCCGTTAGTACGCCAGAATCTGATGCCATGAGTAAAGACTTAAAGAAGCGTGGGTTTAAATTTATAGGAACAACGATTTGCTATGCTTATATGCAAGCTATGGGAATGGTCAACGACCATACGACGGATTGTTTTTGTTATACAAAATAGTAAAGTGGTGCCTAGGAAAATACAATTCTTTGCTAATGCTTTGCGCTTGTATTTCTAATTAAGCAGGATTAGACTGCTTTGCTAATATGTTGCTTTGATTTAAAGAGAGATAAAAATGTTTCAAGGAAGTATGGTTGCGCTAGCGACACCAATGACGCCTTCGGGAGATGTTGATAAGCCTGCCTTAGAAGCTCTGGTTGCTTTTCATATAGAAAATCACACAGATGCAATTGTTGCAATGGGCACAACCGGTGAATCTGCTACTTTTTCGCATAAAGAGCATCGTGAAGTAGTAAAGATGGTGATTTCGCAGGTTGCAGGAAAAATTCCTGTCATTGCTGGTACGGGTTCAAACAGTACAGCGGAAGCACTAGCTCTTACTCAAGCAGCAAAAATTGATGGAGCCGATGCGGTGTTGCTAGTGACTCCTTATTATAACAAGCCACCTCAAGAAGGCTTATATCAGCATCATAAAAAAATTGCAGAGCAAGTAGATATCCCACAGATTCTTTATAATGTTCCTGGTAGAACTTCTATTGATATGTTGCCAGAAACGGTTGAACGTTTATCTTCACTAGAAAATATCGTTGGTATAAAAGAAGCCACAGGAAATCTTGAGCGGGCAAAAGATATTTTGGATCGTTGTGGTAATGACTTTGATTTAATCACGGGTGATGATGAAACTGCAATGGAATTCATCCTATTAGGTGGTAAAGGTGATATTTCTGTTACTGCCAATGTTGCGCCGAATTTAATGCACCAAATGTGTAAAGCTGCTCTAGCCGGTGATAGACCGTTAGCTGAAGAATTAAACGCTAAAGTGGCGTTATTAAACTCCAAGCTTTTTGTCGAAGCTAATCCAATTCCAGTAAAGTGGTTGTTGCATAAAATGGGTTATGGAAGCAATGCAATGCGTCTTCCTCTAGTTCCATTAAACGAACAGTATTATTCAGATGTAACTATGGCGGCTCAAGCAGCTGGCATTGAAGTAAGTTAAAAGTTTTTATCATTCTTTGGTGGTTTCAAGGAACTTACTAACAAATAAACCCACAAATAATTAATATAGTATCAGTCTCATAGTATTCTTTAAGCAGGTATAGATTATCAATATGTTCAGTAAAACTTTATCAATAACGTTAATCTTGATGGTAATCATGAGTCTTTCTGCGTGCAGTAAAATAAAAAGCGCAATGGATGAATCTAGTAATGTTAATTACCAAAATAATCAAGAAATTAAGAAATTGGAAGTACCTCCTGATTTAACTAAGCCTGAATTCGACGAAGCTTTTGAATTACCAACGGGTACTATTAGTGCTGTTTCACTTCAAAATGGAACGGCGATGCCAAAATCAGTAGGGGTAAGTTCTACACAGAACAGTGTTAATTCGGGCGCTTCTCGAAGAGGTGATTTGTCGAGTATCAAAACTATTTCAGGAAAGACATTGTTGCAGGTGAATGATACCTATCCTAGATCACTTGTGTTGACAGAGATTATGCTTGTACGCATGGGTTTTTCAATTATTAGTAAATCTGCAACAGGTAATGTAATTACCGCTAAATACAATGGTAGTGATGTCACTATTGATGGAAAGAAAATTGGCTTTCTTAATAAAGCTAAAAGCCTTGTTGGTTTGAGTGGAAACGATAATAAAGCTTTAATCAATGGTCAATCTTACAAGTTCCGTGTACAAGATCAGCAACCTTCTCCTTTAATTAGTGTTTCTCAGGCATCAGGGAAAGTGCTTTCTGAAGCCGCACATACAAAAATAGTAACATTGCTAAACACAGCATTTAATAGCTAACAGTTTGTGATTCGGTTTGCATCTCTTGGTAGCGGTAGTAAAGGTAATGCCACTCTCATTGAAACTGGTGTAAATGAATCCGATACTCGCATTCTACTTGATTGTGGTTTTTCTACTAAAGAAGTAGAGCTTCGACTCGCTAAACATCAGCGAAGTGCTGAAAGCATAGATGCCATAGTAATTACACATGAACATTCTGACCATATAAACGGCGTAGGTAGGCTAGCAAGGAAATACAATATTCCTGTATGGCTAACTGCAGGTACTTGGCACAAGTGTCGCGATAGTGCTTTTCCTGAAACGCATTTCATAGATTCTCATAGTAGTTTCGAAATTAACGATTTATATCTTCAGCCATTTCCTGTCCCACATGATGCTCGAGAGCCATGTCAGTTTGTGTTTTCTGATGGTGTGTCTAAATTGGGTATAGCTACTGATCTTGGAAGCATAACTCCACACGTTGTCTCTAGACTAAACAATATCGATGCACTGCTGTTAGAGTGTAATTATGATTCTGATATGCTGCATAATGGTATTTACCCTCCCAAGCTTAAACAACGAGTTTCGGGTGATAAAGGGCACTTAGATAATAGGCAAGCGACATATCTGCTCAAAAGCATTAAGCTTGATAAGTTAAAGCATATTATTGGGATGCATGTCAGTGAAAAGAATAATACTCAGGCATATGCAGAGAAAGCGTTGTGCGAAGGTATGAATTGTGCAAGTGATGAGGTTTCTATAGCGTGTCAAACAGAAGGTTTTGGCTGGAGGGAGTTAGC
>CALFUP010000011.1 GCA_937929875.1 uncultured Cocleimonas sp.
AAGATTCGGCGGCCAGAGTTAAAGTTTTCTATCAGTTCACTAACACTTTCAAGTTTGGCCTCATAAGCGGATTCTCTATTAGAAATGTTCGGGTCAAAACGAGCGTAGAAAAGCTCAACTAATTGGATGCTGATACTCGGGACATGATGGAATGCACGCGTAATACTTTCGCGTTCATACACATCAGGTGCGTTATGGGCTAAGTTGGTATGGCAAAAACCAATTAAAGCAGATATCAACGTAGAATCTGGGCCACTCATGATTCCGGCTTTTATCAGATTAGCGTAGCTAGGTGCTGTAGTAGAGGTAATCTGCGTGCTATAAAGCTCGCGCTTTAAGTTGGTAAAGAGTGGATTCGCCTCATTTAACTCAGATTTGTCTCTGGGTTTAACATAGAACGTGGCCAAAAAATAAGGCGTTAAACCATTAGTAACGCTTAAAAGGTATGCACGCCTTACACCAATTTCTATGCGTTGAAAAACCTCAAGCACTTGTTTTAAAAAACCTGCATGCGGAGGATTGGTTACGCCAAATGAAACCCGCGTTTCCTTATATTCTGTCGGCTCAATATTTAGATAAATACCGCTATTTAATTGAGTGGCAATAAATATACGCATAACCCGCACCACTCTCTCGGCGGGTGATTTAAGAACGTATTGAGGGTCGCTAGTGTAAATAGCATCAATGACTCCATCAATCCGTTCTTGATCAAAATCGGGGTAATCTTTTCTTATTAAAGCTGAGAGTTCTTCTCGAATACTGCTCTGAAGCGGCTCTAGTTCTGGCGTGGAATCACTCTCTTCTTCTGACGGGGCAAAGTCACACCGTATTACTTCTAAGGCTATGTCACTATTGGGCAAGGGATTAAACGAGGTGGTGATCTCCGCATAGCTCAGTGGTTTTACGGGTAGATCATTAATGGTTCTGTAAATAGAGCCTTTGGTAGAAAGCTGTGCAAGCATAAGACGGTTTTGTCGATCAACCAGCGTTATCTTTTCTAATGATTCGAGCTTATCCAGACTAATCGTTAATAAGGTTAATGCATCAACCTCCTCTTTGTTCAAATTAAGAAAATAAGGGCTCATCTCTTGTTTGATCCATTCAAGATTGGCATCCGCTTGAGAGCGATAGGTGCTAAGGTTTGAAAGGATAGTTTCGGCGACAGGTCCAGTGCTTGATGATGACATTTGTTTATTTCCTTGTAATTAATCTCAGAAGTATTCTTAATATTAGTATAGATTTTCATGATTACAAGAAAGCAAAGAGTTATAACAGAAAGGAATAAGCTGCTTTACTAGCGAACTAGTGATTAAAATATTAGTTCGGCTGAGCATAGTCGATACACCCCCCTACTTTTTATCACGCCGATTAGCTCTTTTCGTACTCGGCACTGAATTTAGTCAGTGCCCGCCTTATTCCTTTTAAGTGCCTGAACTGACTAACAACTGCCTAGCTGCACAAATAATAAAATTACACTAATATTACAAATGCTAAAGCTACTTTCAGAGATAGGTATTAACAATCATGAAAAAACCATCGCAAACTGATGATTATAAACTCTCAGAATACATCTCTGATGTGCGTCAATTGATGCATGATGAAAGTAGTGGACTGCTTTCAACAACATCTATCACCGAGGCGATTAAACCTTTAGCAAGACGTTTAGCGGCTTCGAATGAATTCAAGGATGATAAATATAGGGTCTGTGATGAGGAGCAAGGTTTTGGCGTACATTTGCTGCATGAAGAAGATAATCATGAACTGGGCGTGTTCCTTTTAGCATGGCTTCCTGGTCGTGGGACGAAACCGCATAACCATAATACATGGGCGGTTGTTGCGGCAATTGAAGGTGAAGAATACGAAACGTATTGGACTAGAAAAGACGATGGTAGCAAAGAAGGATATGCCAAATTAGAACAAACAGGTGAAGCTACGGTGAAAGCTGGCGATGTTTCGATTTGTGTAGCCGATGATATTCATTGTGTGACTAACCGCGGGAATAGTATTTCCTTATCCTTGCACACCTATGGTAAACACATTAATTATACGGGTAGATCAGAGTTTGACCTTGAGACGAATACAGAGATGCCAATGCTGGTTTCTGTTGAAGAATGATGAATCATTGGACTCAGTTAACGATACATTGACACCCCCCTACTTTTTACGTGTTTTTTTAGCATTTGGCTTTGTCTAATCGAAGTTTCACTTCAATATTAGCGAGTTAAAATTTAGCTAATATTATTTAGCTGGTTTTATTTAGCTTAATGCAACAAGCTTCTTTATCGTTTCCTGCAGAAATTTACCTATTGCCTCTCTGATTCCTAGCGAATCTAAAGAGGCATCCCAGTCTTTGAGGATTAGAGACTTCTCATGCTCGTCTTTCATCCATAACATCAACAAAAGCATGATTGACATCGCGATGCTCTGCTTCATCAGCTCTGATAACGATTACCACATCACGTAGAGTCGCGTCTGCTTTCAAACCCCAATAATCGATTGCAATTTGTGGAGCTGGTACATTCTCATGGGTGCCATTATCAATTTCTGCTAGATATTGTGTGTAGCTTATGACGGCTTCTTCTTCAAAATAACCGACTACACGATGTGCTGTTCGCGGTGCGAAAAGATAGAGAAAGAAGTAAAAGTTATAGAAAACCATCTGCACAACCATGATGACGATGCGTTCGAGCATATTGGGCTGGGCGATTTTGATAAAGGTCATTAGATGCATGCGCTCGTTTTCCGCTTCATCAAGTAATGTGCGAATCCAACCATCATCATCTTTTATTTTTCGAATAGCATTCAAATGCTGCCAAAGCCCGCCGACCATTCCTGGTACTGCAGCTACTGTCTCCAATACAATCGCTCGATGTCCGTAACGTTTAGCAAAAAACAAATCGGCAAAAAAACGCAGTAATTTTACGAAGGCGAAGGCGATATTATCGCTAATGCCTTTCGGTTTTATATGAACATTTAATTCAATGTCCATATTAGTATGGCGTTTGGGAGTAGGAGTGGAAAGTGTTGACATGATTTTGTAATCCTTAAGTTGTCGTACTTGTTATGAAATTTAAGAATATGGTTTTGTTGATGTTTCAACAAGGGACTTAAAATCAAGCTATTGTTTAGTTTTCGTTACGTATAAATACAACAACTAGAACCACTAGAACAAGGAAAAATAGGGTTTTTATAGGGGAAAAATGACACCCCCCTACTTTTTACATGATTCTTTAAGCTAGTCTCATTTCTTCCCATAAGTTTTGAATCAGTGTTTTAGCGGGTAGTTCTTGAGCAAGTTTTGCGCTTTGACCTGCCCATGCTTGAATGCAATCTATATTATTATCTTTGCTTGCTTGGTCTCGCATTGCCTGTGTTAAGCCACGTTGAACAGGGTATGGCGCTGGCTTTGGCGAATCGGATGATTCCATCGCCAAGGCATATTTAGTTGCAATGCTTCGACCAAGGCGACCAGAAAAAGCTCGTGTTGCAATGGTATTTTCAGGATCGGCGTTTGCGATTGCATCCGCCCATGATGTTGTTATCGCGGCTTCCGGGGTACGCAAAAACCCTGTGCCAATTTGCACCGCTGATGCGCCTAACATTAAGGCGGCTAATGACGTTCGGGCATCGGCGATTCCTCCAGCGGCGATGACAGGTAGATCAACAGCATCAACAACGGCTGGTACCAGTGAGAATAAACCCACTGCTTCGCGTCTTGCACTATCAGGATCAAATGCACCTGAATGCCCGCCGCCTTCCATGCCTTTGGCAACTATTACATCAGCTCCTGCCGCTTCAGCCAATCTTGCTTCGTTTACTGTTGATACATTGGCGAACCATTTAATTCCCTGAGCTTTGATACGAGCGATATAGTCGTCATCAAAAACCCCCATAATCGATGAAATAATGGGTGGAGCAATTTCAAGTAAGGCTTCGCATTGTTCGCTGAAATCAGGCGGTGTGCCATTAGCGGCATCGGCATCTACTTGCGGACCCCATTGGCCTAAAAACGAACAGATTTGGTTTTCGTGTTCGGGGTTTCTAAGCGCTGGTGCATCTGGTATCCATAAGTTTAGTTGGAATGGGCCATCGGATTGTGATCTAAAATCTTCAGCCCATTGATGAATAGCTTCTGGTTTCATCAGCAGTGCCCCGCAGGCTCCTGTGCCACCGCCATTCGCTACCGCTGCTGACAGACCCACTGGACAAGCGCCTGCCATCGGGCCCAAGATAATTGGGTTTGTAGCTCCAATACTATCGGCAAACTGTTTAGCTCTCTCGATGTGATTTTTCAAATTCGTCATATTAGATGCCCTATTTTCGCTGCGAGGTTTCGATCTATGTTTTAACCATCTTAGAGTTAAACGCTATCTAATAATAATGATTGTTTTAAATTCTGATTATCAATGGCCTGAAGCTATGTTCTGAAAGAAAGCTTAAAGTATAGTTTAAAGTTATATCTATCTCTCAGATCACAGATTAACACCGTTAGATGTGAGTATTGACAAAAAATTGGTCGTAACTACTGATCACAACTATTGACCATAACTACAGACCATTACTACTTAGTTAGTGGCTAAACTCATTCGTTTACGGTTAAAATCACTTGATAAATCCTCCTCAAGTAGAAATAGAAAACTATGATCCCATCAACCTTATTAGGCACTGCTACCATCCCCAATGACGGCGGTGAACTAAGACTGACTCAGCGCGGTAATGATTTTTCTATTCACTTAAAAGGTTTACGTGGCGAGTTGATGAATAGTCGGGTGCATTCATCTGAATTGGCATTGGCTGAATTGGGTTGTGCGCATATTAAGGTGGCTAAAAATACCAGAGTATTAGTGGGTGGTTTGGGCATGGGTTTTACTCTGTCGGCAGCACTTCAAGCGACTTCAGCTACTTCTGAGGTTACCGTAGCTGAGTTAGTGTCTGAGGTGGTTGAATGGAACCGAGGGCCATTAGGCGCATGTGCTGGACTGCCATTAGATGATAGTCGGGCGGTGGTTCATGTGGGAGATGTTGCCGAGTTATTTATGGCTACTCGTGCAAATCCAAAACAAACAACATGGGATGCGGTGTTATTGGATGTTGATAATGGGCCAGAAGGCTTTACGCACGCTGACAATAATCATTTGTATTCAATAAAGAGTTTAAACAAAATTAGAGAGACACTTCGACCCAAAGGAGTATTGGCAATATGGTCAGCTTGGCATGATCCACAATTCACTCATCAATTAAAAAAAGCCCGTTTTACTGTTGATGTTAAGACTGTAAGAGCGCATAAGGGTAAAGGTAGTCGCCATACTATCTATTTGGCTAAGAATAAATAGGCCATTCTAGTCCGAACGAAATCGAAACTACAATATGAAATATCAAGACAGCAAAGATCAACTTGATACACCAAAAAAGATCCTTAAGGTTAATCATGCAGGTGAATGTGGTGCGATCAATATTTACCGTTCGCAGATTCTCTTCAGTAAAATTTTCTTTAAAGATTTAGTGCCATTACTGGAAAGCTTTGTTGAAGATGAGAAAAATCATCGAGATATCTTTTGGGAAGAAATCAAATCACGAAATGGTGTGCGTTGTAAAAGTTATTGGCTATGCGGTTTGGGCGGTTTCGCAATGGGTTTAATTTCATCCCTTTTAGGCAGACGAGGGATTATGGCATGTACTTGGGCAGTCGAATCTGTTGTCATTAATCATCTTAAAGAGCAGCTCATTTATTTAGCAAGCAAAAACGATAGAGCGGCATATTTAGCCGTAGAATCTATCCTTGAAGATGAAGAAAACCATAGAGATACTGGCTTTAATGAAGGCGGTAAAAGCAATATTTTATATCAGCCTTTTCGTTTAGGAGTGAGTCTTTTTACTGAGTCTGTGATTCGGTTTGGGATGAGATAAATGACACCCCCCTACTTTTTAACCCTATATTTAGAACAGTCTCATTCTCATTCTAGCCTTCGAACTTTGAGAACATCAGCTTTTAAATCACCACCTAGACAGATTTAAATTCTGTTAATAATACTCAGTAAATAGTTGTAATCGCGTATATATAACTTTTATACTGCTTATTTACACAAAAGGGAAATAACAATGACAATAAGCAAAATTGGATTAATTATAGCGACTACAGTGTTAATTTCTGCCTGTTCAGGCGGATCAGATAGTAGCTCAACAGCGACGGGTAGTAAGCCAGCTAAAGCAGCAAAACCAGCAACGGTTAAGCCTCGTGGAAGCAAAGTGACTGGTGACATTAAACCAGGAAGTAAATTTGCAAAAATTAAACTCGGTATGAGCATGGCCCAAGTAAATTCAACAATTGGTTCTCCCAATGACTCAAGAAGCCATGAAACAGGTAAACGTTGGATACCGTTGTACTATGGTACTGACACTAGGCGTATCCAAGCTTTATACAGTGGTGAAGGCTGTCTAACGTATAACGGAGGTAACAGATTTGGTGGCGCTGGTAAAAAGTTGATTGGCATAAATGTTGATCCATCAGGTGCGTGTTACTAACCCCAAAAATCATTTCCAAAACCATTTCCAAAATTATAATAAAACTCAGAATACCAAAAGCCCATGTGTCAAATCATGGGCTTTTTTATTTCAGTTCAACTATTCTAAGCTAACATAGCTTACGCCAAGATCTAATTTATTCGCACAATTGGTACAAACCATGACCATTCAAAAATATCATCTCGCTCAACTCAATATCGCCGATGCTAAGGGAGATTATTCTTCCGACATTATGCAGGGCTTTGTGAATCGTCTCGATGAAATAAACGGCTTAGCAGAGAGCTCATCCGGTTTTATTTGGCGATACCAAGATGATGAAGGTGCTGATGTGCCAGAGCGTGTATTTGGTAAAGCGTCGATAATAGTGAATCTATCGGTGTGGGAAAGTATTGATTCCTTAAAGCAGTTTGTTTACAAGTCGATACACAAGGAGTTAATAAAAGGTAAAGGAGAATGGATGAATAAAATGCCTGAAATGCACCAAGTGTTATGGTGGATTCCCGCTGGTCATACTCCTAGTACCCAAGAAGCGAATGACAAATTAAACTTAATTCGTGAGATTGGACCGAGCGCTGAGGCGTTCTCATTTGCTAAACCTTTTAATCATGAGCAAGTTTCATCATGACTAATCTTAATCACTTTAAATTAGTTGAAAGTGTCTATCACTAAAGTGGAAATCAATCCAACAGTTAACAAAATAAGTCATTATGATGTTGTTACTCTAAACAAGCGTAAACCTTTGTGGATAGCCTTATCTAATCTATTTTTAGACACTGAACTTCAAGATTATGACTTGATTCATATCGCAGAAACAATGAGAGAATCTGATTATTCTCTGGATGACATTAACGCTATTTTGATGCTGGAAGTTTTACCCGTTTGCATTGGCAATATGTGCGTTCTACCAGGGGGAATTTGGACTGGATTTGATAAGGATGAGTTAGTTAAATCAATTCTTTCTGCAAAGCCGCCAAATCGATTTAAACGCTGGTTGCATAATCGTAGTTTTAGCTTGATAAAAGATGACTGGGAAAGTGTCACTGAACGATTTAACGAGTTTTCAAAGTAACTCTAATTATCGCTTTTGCTCGTTTATAATTACTCGACGTGATCAGAGATTCCTTAACTTATAGGCATTCATGAAATGAGCAGCACGGTCTTTATCCTTGTTATTATTGCCGCACTTTTTCATGCTGTATGGAATGCACTGATTAAAGGCAGTAAAGACCAACGCCTCAACATGACAGCTTTGGTGCTGGGCGGCATCCCTATATCATTGTTCGTTTTGCTTATTGAACCCTTTCCCAATAATCAGAGTTGGGGATTTATTCTGTTCAGCATCTGTATTCACATGGTGTATCAATTCACGTTATTAAGCTCTTATAAAACAGGTGAGTTGTCTCAGGTTTATCCCATTGCACGAGGCTCTGCACCTCTTATTGTTGCTGGCCTCTCACTTTTCGTGTTCCAAGAAATTTTTAATTTCAGTCAGATAGTGGCGATAGTTCTAATCATTATAGGAATTTTAATTTCCACGTTCGCCAAACAAACGACAGGACAAAGAAATTTTTCAGCGGCTAAATTAGCCTTATTCACAGGCTGTATGATAGCGGCATATTCACTTGTTGATGGTTATGGCGGCAGGCTTTCTGCTAGCCCTATTAGTTACTATGCTTGTGTCGCAATTGGTGGTGGTGTGATCTTCGCACTTATTGTTGAACGTCAAACACCAGGTTTGATTAAACAAATCCCTAAGGAAGCCAAACTGTCATTTTTTGTTGGTAGTAACGCATCGTTTATAGCTTACGCCATCGTTGTCTGGGCGTTTACCCAAGCACCCATCGCTTTAGTAACGGCTTTGCGTGAAACCAGCATAAGCTTCGCTTTAATAATTGGAGTGTTGTTTTTAAATGAAAAAATCAATCTGTATAAACTCATTGCCGTAGGCCTGACACTAATCGGAGCAATAGTATTGAAGTTAGTTTCATAAAAATCGAAAATTGTTTAAATAATATTAGAAATGACACCCCCCCACTTTTTGACAGTATCTAAGCATTAACTCATCTATACTGCGCCGCTATGAAATCCTATATCCCACTGATTAAAAAAGAATGGCGTTTGCTGATGTTTGGCTTTGTCATGATGTTTTTTTCAAGCCCCGGACAAACCTATTTTATTTCCCTATTTGGTGGTGAGATCCGACAAGATTTATCACTCAGTCATGGGGAATTTGGTGGAATCTATTCCGCAGCAACGCTATGCAGTGCTTTGATATTACTCTGGAGTGGCACCTTATTGGATAAAGTTGATTTACGAAAATTCGCTTTGGCTGTGGTGGTTGCACTTGCGTTAGCTTGTTTGTTGATGTCGTCATCACAAAATATGTTTATGCTATTTTTAGCCATTTTAGGCTTACGCCAATTAGGACAGGGATTGATGTCGATGAGTAGCTCATCAACGATGATGCGTTATATTCCAACGAATAAAAGTAAGGCTAACTCATTAGCTAGTATGGGTTATTCAGCGGCTGAAGCGATATTCCCTAGTGTCATTATCCTGTTGTTATTGAGTTTCACATGGCGTCAATCTTGGTTGATTATTGCAATAGTATTGGTGTTTTGTGTGCCTTTACTGATGTTATTCACACTTAAAGAATACCCAAAAAAGCATCAACAATATCTTGCTGACTTAGTTATTAATCACGAACAAAAAAATACTGCTTATTCACATTCAAAAAAACAATGGACGCGACAAGAAGTGATTCGTGATCCTTTGTTTTATCTTTTCATCCCCGGCTTGGTTTCACAGTCAATGTTATACACCGGATTCATGTTTCATCAGATACATCTAATCACAGAGAAAACATGGTCACTGCCGTTTTGGGGAAGCTTGTTCATTCTATTTTCATTGACGTCTATCGTCATGAGT
>CALFUP010000012.1 GCA_937929875.1 uncultured Cocleimonas sp.
TAAATATTCATGCTCTTGTTGAATACTCAAGTTAGTTCTAATAAAGCATGCTACATTTAAAGAAAGCTATATTGTCATTTTTCAAATGACTATCACCCCATCTCGCACCATGCGCTTAAACAGGAATTTCTATGAAGATTATTTCGACCAATGTCTATGTTGGCCCTAACGTATTTGCTCTTTTCCCAGTTATTCGTCACGTTATTGATATAGGCATTCTAGAAGAATACCCCTCAGTTGCTTTAGGCAAAGATTTTATTGATGGCCTAATTGAAGCTATACCCACACTAGATGAGCATGGTTGTTCTTATGGTGAACCTGGTGGTTTTTTACGGCGTTTACGTGAAGATGAAGGCACCTGGATTGGGCATATCTGGGAGCATGTAGTTTTAGAGTTACAAAGTTTAGCAGGATCAGATGTGACCTTCGGCAAAACACGAGGTACTGGGGAACTAGGTCAATACAATATGGTTTATGAATATGGCCAAAGAGATGTGGGATTAGAAGCCTCTAAGCTAGGCCGTAGTTTATTAATTTCCTTACTTCCGAAAGAAATTGCTGACAAAGTAGAGACTAAGATTGGAGATGATTTTGATTTCTCTAGTGAACTTCATGACTTTATTCGTTTTGCTCAACGTAAAGAATTTGGACCGAGTACAGGCTCTTTAGTCCAAGCCGCTGAAGAGCGAAATATTCCGTGGATTCGTTTAAATAATTATTCATTAGTTCAATTTGGCCATGGTAAGCATCAACAACGCATTCAAGCGACGATTACTAGCCAAACCAATCACATCGCCGTCGAAATTTCTTGTGATAAAGAAGACACGCATAATTTACTCAATGATCTAGGACTTCCTGTCCCCAGACAAGAAATGATTTATGGCCCTCAACAAGCTGTTCGTGCAGCTAATAGAATAGGCACTCCCGTTGTGGTTAAGCCATTGAATGCCAATCATGGTCGCGGCGTTTCGATAAACCTTAAAACAGATGAAGAGATTGAGCAGGCGTTTGATTTTGCTAAGTCAGAAGGTTCTAGTCGTGCGATTTTAGTCGAGTCTTACCTTACAGGTATGGACCATCGTATGCTGGTAGTAAACGGTGAGTTGGTTGCAGTTGCAAAAAGAGTCCCAGGTCACGTGAAAGGTGATGGCAAACTGACAATTTCTGAATTGATTGATGTGGTTAATAGCGATCCTCGCCGAGGTGTGGGTCATGAAAAAGTATTAACCCAACTTAAATTAGACGACCAAGCGCAACGTTTATTGCGTATCGCAGGCTATACCCCAGAGAGTATTCTCGAAGAAGATGAAATATTATACCTTCGCGATACTGCTAATTTGTCCACAGGCGGTACTGCCATCGACATGACGGATCAGGTTCACCCTGATAATCGTGAAATGGCCGTTCGTGCAATTACCGCAGTGGGCTTAGATGTTGGCGGGGTAGACTTTTTAACGACTGACATTACCCAATCATACAAAGAAGTGGGGGGTGGTATTGTTGAAGTGAATGCAGCTCCTGGCTTTAGAATGCACGTTGCCCCAAGTGAAGGGCAACCACGTGATGTATCTGGCAAAGTGATTGATATGTTATTCCCGCCTAGTACCCCTAGCCGTATTCCTATTGCTGCGATTACAGGGACTAACGGCAAAACTACGACATCACGCATGTTAGCGAATATCCTTAAATCTTCAGGTCACATTGTTGGCATGACCTCAACAGACGGAGTTTATATTGATGGCAAACTCTCTGTAAAAGGCGATATGACAGGTCCACAATCGGCGCAAATTGTGTTGCGTGATCCTGCCGTTGACTGTGCGGTTATGGAAACGGCTCGTGGTGGTATCGCCCGTTCTGGATTAGGTTATAAAGAAGCAGATGTCTCAGCGGTACTTAATGTACAAAGTGACCATTTAGGTTTACGTGGGATTGATACGTTAGAGCAACTCGCTGAAATTAAACGTATTGTTGTTGAAGTGGCTAAAGATACCGCCGTATTGAATGCAGATGATCCGTTGTGTTTGAAAATGGCAGACCATACAAAATGTGAACATATCTGTTACGTCACGTTGAATATTCAACACGGTTTAGTGCGAGAACATATCCGCTCTGGCGGCAGAGCGGTAGTACTTGAGACTGGCATTAACGGTGAAATGATTACCATTTACGATAAGGGTGCGCACATCCCTTTACTATGGACGCATCTGATTCCCGCCACTCTTGAAGGTAAAGCCATCCATAACGTGCAAAATGCAATGTTTGCAGCCGCAATGGCGTATAGCATGGGCAAATCGCTAGATGAAATTCGCCACGGTCTCAGAACCTTCGACACTTCATTCTTCCAAGCTCCAGGTCGTATGAATGTTTATGACGAACATTCGTTTAGAGTAATTCTCGATTATGGTCACAATGCCGCTAGTATCGAGTTAATGAGTCAGCTTTCTGACAAATTAGAAATTGCAGGTAAACGCATTGTAGTGCTGGCTGGTCCAGGTGATCGTCGTGATGAAGACTTAGTTAATATTGGTAAAGTAGCCGCCGGACATTACGACTTATATATTTGTAAAGCCGATGATAATCGTCGTGGTCGTGGTACAGATGAAGTACCAAAAATGATCGCAGCTGCGTTAATTGAAGCGGGGGTTGATGAAAGCAAAGTGCTTGTTATTGCTGATGAACAAGAAGCGAT
>CALFUP010000013.1 GCA_937929875.1 uncultured Cocleimonas sp.
TCAGGCTTAATGTACGCAAAGGAAAAAACGGTCAAGTTTAATACGCCACATAACAAAACGCTGCAAGCGAAACGTGACAGCTCAATCCCTGCGCTACCGCTCCGGTCGGTCGCAGTCAAGTTCGCGTGAGCTAGGCGTTAGCTTTCTTTTCGGGCAATCAACAGTGTTTAGTCTTGATTTCCATTTATTCGAGGCATGATGTATGACTAAATCAATATTGATACTGCTCACGTGGCCTTTGGGAATCTATGTTTCATGGATGGTCTTTGCGGAGGGAATTAGACAAGATCCGTTTGCGTTGGCTGTGCATGAGATGTTGTTCATGTTGATTTGTTTGGTTCTAATGTTGTTATCTGTAATTTTCTCCAATCCAATTTCTAGTGATTACTGGGTAGCTATTAGGCACACTGCGTATTATTTATGCATAGCGGTTTTTAGCTCATTTATGAATTTTATATTCATTTTAATTCCCTATTCACAGCATGGAATTTACGGTGGCCGGAATACGTTGGTGATTGGTATATCTGTCTTGTCCCTCATCACACTTATTGGAGCGGTACACGGATTCCGAAAATTAAGGGCTAATAACGAGCGAACGTTTAGCGATGATTAAGTGGTAGCTTTGATATTGCTGCAGCAGAAAGCTAACAATGCGTAGCAGACGGACAACTTGTGCCAGCCTACGAGCCTGTGCCTGGCTGCAGAATCGCAGTCTGGCACAAGTCGCCGGTGTACTCGGCGTTAGACGGCTGAACGATGTTTATACGTAAGCGAGTTTTCACCTACATTACTTTCAGGAGTCAGTTGCTAGTATTAGATCATGTGAACCGGCCGGATCTTCTAATGCAAATACCTGGAGGTACTATTGAAGTTGGCGAGTTACCCGCTGAAGCAGCGATACGTGAAGCGGAAGAGGAAACGGGTCTATCAGGCTTAACACTTAGATCCTTCCTCGGTGATTTTGAACAAGATCTTTCGTCGTTGGGTAGAGCGGAAACTATCCACGCATATTTTTATCATTTAGAGGTCACAGATACGCCTCCGACGCGTTGGCAACACTCCGAGAAGGATCCGCACAATCAAGTTGAGCCGATTCCATTTGAGTTATATTGGGTTAAGCTCGTTCCGAAACCAAAGTTCGGCGGAATAGACGGTGCGAAGTACGATGGTTTATTAGATTCGCATTATGGCAACGCCGTCTAACAATGCGTAGCAGACGGACAACTTGTGCCAGCCTACGAACCTTTGCGAGGCAGCAGAACCGCAGTCTGGCACAAGTCGCCGCTGTACTCGGCGTTAGCTTTTAAGAGTTGAATTTTAGTTTATGGATGACGATTACCAGAACCCTCTCCCAGGGAAAACATATATAAGTCCTTCGCTCCAATCATTTGGTGATAAAGATCGAAGAGTTCGTATGGCCTCTAAGGTGCTTCCTTCTGAAGATGGTTATGAGTATGCAAAGGAGCGCGACGAAATAGTTCTTAGAAAAAAACCTGACGCAAAAACAAACATAACGGCAAAGTTCCTTGAAGACACGAGGCAGACGTTCGTCTTAACAGTTCAAAAATTTGTGTCAGAAACTGGACAACCATACGGAGCAGGATTTTCGTTTGTGGGGGATGAAATAGGCCGGTTCTGTGAGTTTCTAGCCAATATTCAATCTGTAGATTTTAAAAATAGAGCAAAAGTAAATATCTCAGATGAGGAACTGCGTAAAATTGCTTTGACCACTCACCAAGCTAAAACATTCCTTACTGAAAATCAGGAGATATTTGCTGAAGTATTAAAGTCTGAAGTTACTACTGATGACCTTGTCGCAGTGGGATTTAGAAAAAAAACAACTAGAGGTATTTAGAAGCCTGATAAATGATCAAAGCTATTTCGATGATCTAAAGGAAAAAAAGAATTGTTCCAACGAAGCTCTTTGGCAAAAATACTTTGAAAAAAATCCATGGATATTTGGTTACGGATTGGGCTATATATTTTTATCAAGTTTTGACGATAGTAAGTTGGAACAAGTCGTTCAGGGGCATAGCGTAGCAGTTCATGGTAAACGTGTTGATGCACTTATGAAAACGAAAGGTATAATTTCTAACCTTTGCTTTGTAGAAATAAAGACTCACTCAACATCACTCTTAGATTCCAGGGCATACCGAGCAGGTTGTTGGGCCGCGTCCAAAGAATTGGCAGGTGCGATCGCTCAAGTACAAGGTACAGTTGCGTCAGCAGTGGAGAGCCTTTCGAACAAAATAAACCCCACTGATAGTGATGGGAATCCAACAGGCGAACAAATTTACAACTACCAACCAAAATCATATTTGGTGATAGGAAGCATGGGAGAGTTTGTGACAGAGCAAGGTATTAATAAAGACAAGTTGCGGTCGTTCGAATTACTGCGTAAAAATACTCTTAACCCTGAAATTATCACATTTGATGAGCTTTATGAGCGTGCAAAATTCATTGTTCAACATAACCAAAGCTAACAAATCGCTGCAAGCGAAACGTGACAGCTCTGTCCCTGCGCTGCCGCTCCGGTCGGTCGCGGTCAAGTTCGCGTGAGCTTGGCGTTATGAGCTTCTCTGAGAAATTTATATGACCAAATTAATTTTAGTTTTTCTACTAAGTAGCACGGTTGTGTTTTCACCTTTAGGGCACTCGGCTTGTACACAAGATCATGTTGGGCCATGTAACGATACAATAATTTCAGCTGGTAGTAATAATGGTGATCAAGTAATCTC
>CALFUP010000014.1 GCA_937929875.1 uncultured Cocleimonas sp.
ACCACGTTTATTAGTGATAGCAAGCTAACCGTCGATACCGATGCAGACATCATTCATTACGGTATCGATCACGACTTCACTACTGGTGAATTGGTGAGCTACAACCTAGGTAGTGGTGCAGAAGCGATCGGTGGATTGACACACCGGACACTCTATTATGTTATCAAGGTCGATGCCGACAGCTTGAAACTGAGCCATACGGCTAATGGCACGGCCATTGACCTGACCAGTCAGGGTGATGGCGAGATGAATATCGCTCGTGAAGTTGAGTTTGCTACGCAAAACACAATTACGTCAGGTAGTGGTGGGGTCAATATTGCCAATGACACGATTACCTTTACTACCGTGCATGGCTGGGATGACGGCGATAAAATCGTATACATGTCATCAGCTGGTGGTACTAAAATAGGTGGATTGGATAAGCGCACTAAAGTTTATTACGTCATCAAGGTTGATGATTACAGTGTTAAATTAAGAACGAATCCTCCTAGTCGTTATGATGCAACGTATGGAGTAGATATTGCGAACCTCACCAGCAGTGGTTCAGGTAATCATAATTTCTATCGTGTCTTTAATTACTTCTATGAGCACCTGAACATTGTTTCTGTCAGCAACAACACGATTACCCTGACAGGGAATAATGGCATCACAGGTACCATTGAAAGTGTGGTTGATGGTCAGCGTGTACTCTTTGAAACCAATAAGAATTACTTGCGTAACTCTTATGAAGCCAGTCCTTTTGTTGGCCTTCAGGCTGGTAAAAAGTACTACATTACTAAGATCAGTGATACTAGCTTTAAGCTGTCAAAAACCTTGGCAGATAAGGCTAATGGCATTTATATCGATGTGGAATATGACCGCGTTGCGTCTCAGTTCCGCTTTAAGCCATTAGTAGAAACAGGGGTCAGTGGTACTGAACACATTGTTGTTGATACTGAGACTGAAACCATCCACTTTGCTGATGCACACGGCTTATACACCGGTCAGCGGGTCGGTTACTTCAAAGTGAATGACTCTGGGGTAATCGGCGGCTTAACTTCTGGCAGCTACTACTATGTCAAACGCATTGATGCTGATAGCCTGCAGCTGACTGATAGTCTGAACGGTACAGTGATTAACCTCACCTCCGATGCAGTTGGTTTCTCTTCGTTTGAGCATGATGAATTAGACTTGCCTGCCGGTCAGATGTTGGTCGATACCGTTAATGACCAGATCAACTTTATTGGCGTCCATAACCTCACGCAAGATATGCAGGTTACCTATCAGGTGGCATCAGGCGATACAGCGATTGAAGGGTTAACGGTTGGCAACACCTATTACGTCAACGTTGTGGACACTAATACCATTGAATTAACGGCGACAGCCGGTGGCAGCAAAACAGATCTGATTAGTGAAGGCACGGGCGAGCACTACCTCATTGCTAACGGCTTAAGCTTCGAGACACAAAACGTCATCTGGATTAATGCCGATAACGACACTATTCGTTTTGCTAGCGCGCACAACCTGAATACGAATGACACTGTCACCTACACTGCGGACAGTGCCTTGCAAGGGCTTACTAGTGGCATGGATTACACCGTCAAGGTGATCGATCTATACACCTTACAAGTCATCGGTACTGACGGCCTTGCAATCGACTTAAGCAAAGAAGTGAGCAGCAATCATCGCTTTACCCTAGCACCAGTCAGCTTTATTGCCGGCAGCGAACTAGCTGAAACCCGCCAAGCGGCGGTACTAGCCTTAGCTGACCGTTTAAGTGCTGACTTAGGTGTGACCGTGACTCTCATCGCAGGTACGGCCACTAACACGGTGAATGCTTCAGCGGATGCGGCCACTCAAGCAGCGGGCCGTAAGGTTGGCTTAAGCGCTGTCAGTATTGGTTACGACACCGATACGCTGCATGA
This sequence comes from uncultured Cocleimonas sp., assembly GCA_937929875.1. Classification (GTDB taxonomy): domain Bacteria; phylum Pseudomonadota; class Gammaproteobacteria; order Thiotrichales; family Thiotrichaceae; genus Cocleimonas. Next base: position 1,905 of record CALFUP010000014.1, read on the forward strand.
CATTGCTATTCGCATTGCCGTCACCGACATGAACACTTTCCTAGGTGCTAATGGTGTTGGTGTACAAATCACAGATGCAGCGCTTGGCCTGGTGATTTACAAGCAGGTTAACGAGACTAAGGATACGGCAACCGATGCGACGTATGCGCTAAAGGCTGAAGGCACAGCAAGTCTGATTGGATTAGAAAGTACGTTGACCTTAACCGGTACACTGGCACTGGAAATTAATAAGACCGGTGCTGCAGTGAATGAGACTTTGACCACGCCAACAGGCAGTGTGGCTGTTCTGTTTGCTGATGGCACAGAAATCATGCAGGTGGCAGGTAATGCAACGCTAACTGCCGTTGATTTTGTCGACTTCACTGGTTACTTCGTTATACAAAGTACGACTAATGCCTCTGGCGTAAAAGAGCTTCTAATAGGAGCTGAAGACGTCAACTTGTTTGTTGGTGATGACAAAGGTAGTGCTGATGAGTCCGACGATGTTGGTGTTCGAGTAACAGCTGACCTGATTGTTTTGATCAGCGAAGGTAAGTACGCATTCGATGCAACGGGTACTGCAAATTTATTGGGTATTGATGACCTATCTATAACAGGTAGCATGGGTGCTCAAATCAGTACATTCACGACTTCTATAAATCGTAGTTTGACTGTAGGCAATATTACAAAAACACTTGATCTTGATGCTGGTACTAAGCGTTTTGGTGGTGGAGTAACACTGAGTGTAGCCAACTTCGTCAACTTACAAGGTGACTTTGCTGTAGAAAAGTCGACCACAGACGCAGGCGTTAAAGAGTTATTACTAGCAGCAACTGGTGTTAGCTTATTTGCTGGCGATGACAAAGGAACTGCAGATGAGTCTGATGATGTTGGGGTCAGAGTTACAGCTGAGCTGATCGTATTAATCAGTGACAATAAATACGCCTTTGATGCCAGCGGTTCAGCCACCTTGCTAGGTATTACTGATCTGTCAATTACCGGCAGAATGGGTGCCCAAATCAACACCTTTGATACGGCCATTCATCGTAGTTTGACAGTGGGTGATATTACAAAAGAAATACATCTTGGTGTTGATACTAAGCGCTTTGGTGGAGGGGTAACACTCAGTGTAGCTGACTTCATCGACTTGCAAGGTGACTTCACTATAGAAACAGTAACTACGAACGGTGTTAAAGAGCTTCTGTTAGCGGCAACAGGCGTTAGCCTATTTGTTGGTGATGATAAAGCCACCTCAACGCTATCTGATGATATAGGTGTTCGTGTTACTGCTTCACTGATCGTTTTGATCAGTCAGAATAAATATGCCTTTGATGCAAGTGGTACTGCCAGCTTGGTAGGCATCGATGGTTTGTCTATCACCGGTAGCATGGGTGCACAGATTAATACCTTCACGACTTCGGTTAACCGAAGTCTGACTGTAGGTACTTTGACAAAGACACTGAGTCTCGATGCAGGTGTTAAGCGCTTCAGTGGTGGTGTGACGTTAAGTGTTTCAGGATTTGTCGATCTAGCTGGACAATTTACGGTTGAAAAACAAAATGACAAAGTCATTTTTGCAGCAGCCAACATCTCTGCCTTCTTAGGATCTAACCAAGGTAATAGCAGTGCGATAGGTGTTGCAGTAGAAGATGCCTATCTTGGTTTGGTCGTATTTAGTACAGGAAAATATGCATTATCATCCAGTGGAAATGCCGCTTTAGTTGGGTTAGATGGTTTAGTTGTTACCGGCAGCTTGGGTGTTAAATTAAATAATACAGGCCAAACCGTTGATGAGACTGTGGTAGTGGGTGGCACTCCCGTTGAGGTGAAGTTCGATACCACTGAAAACATTCAAACGTTTAGCGGCTCAGTAAATATTAAAATCGCAGGGGTGTTTGAAATATCCGGCACTGTGATTGCAACGAAACAGGCAAATGGTTCAGTTGCTATTGATATTCCTGATGTGACACTGGCCATTGTGATGTCTGGAGTGGATGTCTTCAGTATTACAGGTCATTTCAGGTTTAATATTTCTTCAGAAGCAGGATTTAAGCTGACTGAAGCCAAGGTTATTGGTTTTGCGCTGTTTGGTGAAGACGCTTTAGCAACAGCATCTACAACGTTTAATGATATTGCGAATATTCCTGCTAATACGACAATCTTAGGAAATGCTTCTGGTACTACTACTCATATAGCTGGCAGCACAGAAGCTGGTTCGGCTAAGGCGACCAAATCTTTGGATTTAGGTCCGCTTTCGCTAAGCTTACCTTCATTAAGTATTAATGACTTCCAGTTCTCAATGGAAGATGCAGGCCCACGCTTGATTATTACGGTCGGCTTGGGTGTTGAAACAGCCGCGTTAAAACTTGGTGGCAGTACAGATTCTGAGTTGGTCAAAGTTGAACTCAGCGAGTTGGGAATTAACTTTGACATTGCTGTAGATCTGGATATGGCTGATCTATTTGCCATCCCAGATGTGTCAGCAACAGGTCGCTTTGGTATTAGCATTGGTGAGTTGGTTGCATCAGTTAAAGATGTTGTTGAAGTAAAAGCTAGCAACGCATCATTTAACTATAATCCAAATGCTACTGGAGATTATGAGCTACTTCGAATAGAAGAAGCTTCTGTAAAAATCATCCCGATTAATGTAACTGGCACATTAAGACCTTATACCGACGGAGGCCTGAACCTACCTGGATTATCAGTTAGAACAGATGGTTTCACACTGGGTGAGGCGGAAATTAAAATAGATACACCTGTTACCATCGGTGGTTTCCTAAAGCTGGATGATACCCGAGTAGGTATCTCAAACTTCTCTGTGAAGTTTAATCAAGGCTTTAGTTTTGACGGTGATATATTTATAGCAACAGGTGGGGCTGTACTCTTCGAAGGTAGTGCCTTTGAAGCAAGATTGACAGACTCTGATGATGCTGATGATGAAGCGGCACGAGCAACACTCTCGTTTGCAAATAATGTGCCTGAAGGCTTTAAGTTCCATGCGGATGAAATGCAGCTGAAGTTCGGTAGCTTCGTTTCGGTAACGGCCAAAGATTTCATAGTGGATACGACGGCGACCGGTGATGAAGAAGTAGTCGCATTTGCTGCAATCGGCGCAACTATTAAAGCGGGTGGTTTGAGTCTTAGTGGTCAGATGCTTAACTTCGCTATTCAGGCCGATGGAGACTTCATTACTAAAGCCGGCTTTGGTGTAGTGATAGAGGTTGGTGCTGCAGACTCTAGTGCGTTCAAATGGCCTACTTGGTTACCAATTAAGATTACTAAAATTGCTGTTCTTTGGGATGACATCCAAGCAGATCCAACTGATCTGAGACTTATCATGTCTGCATCTGTTACAGGAATAAAAGGAATTCCTGGCGCTCAGATCAGTGGTGCAGTTGAAGATATCGAAATAGACCTAGGCTTGTTATTAGACGGCGAATTCCCTGTTGTTAGTTTGGGTGCTTTTGCTGTTTCTATAAAAGCTGATGCCTTTGGCGGCAAGATTGATGCTGCGTTGCTTGGTGGAATCCTTAAGATTGATGCCGATGGGAATGAAATTGATGTGTTGGACAACACAACAGCTGTTGCTGATAGGATTCTTTATGTAGGCGTACAAGGTGGCTTTAAAATTGGGACGCTTGGACTGTCTATACGTTTTGCAGTGTCTGAATTAGGTCCTTTAGGTGTATCTGTTAGTTCACAAATACCTATTTTATTGGAGCCAACTTCTGGCTTGACGCTATCAGGTCTTTCAGGAAGTGTTGATTTCTTTAAAACGCTACCTTCTGCCACTACGCCAGACGACCTTGCTGATCCTATATTCCAACCTACTCTTGGTAGTGGAACTACTTTAAGTGCAGGAGCTTGGCTTGCGAGTGTTAAGCAGCAGGTGATTACACAAGTTAAAGCAACGGGTGGAAAGGCAGACTTCTTTGCTGCATTCACATCACCAATGTTGATTACAGCTCAAGCGCAATTAACTTCAGCCTATGTATCACCCTTGGTATTAACAGCCACAGTAAAAGTGTCAATTTCTACTGATGGGAAGATTGCGGTAGCCGGTGAGCTTAATCTACTTAGTGGTTTATATAAGATCCCAACGGTCATTTATGCAGATCTTAGCCAGGTAGGTAATGGCGAGTTCCTCATGCTATTCCTAGCTGACAATATTCCAGTACCTGTTGGACCGCTCTATGCAATTATGAAGATTGAGGGATCATTCAAGATTTCATTTACAGATGGTTCTGGAGACATTGTTGACTACAGCACGTTATTCCCTAATACAGCAGGTAATGTACCGACTGCCTTGATTGGTTCTCCTGGAATCAATGGCGAAATCACGTTAAGTCAGCTTATAGAGCAGCGATACATCGATATTCTATATACCGCATCACCAGACTCAGAGCTGGATGAAAGTTCTATCTTGGATGATGCTGCTGAGTTTGAATTGTTTATTGGAGGATCTAAGATTGCCGTCAATGGATCTCCTGTAAAACAGACCGATGCTGGAACCTACCGTTACACTTTTGCTGATGGCGTAGTGTTGTCAACAGGAGATGCTGAAGTAAGGTTCCTAAAAGATACTTGGGTTGATGCGAGTAGTGCCAAGAATGTTGCGAGCACTCAAGCCTTTACTGTGACATCGCCATCGGCAATTTTAGCTAATCCTGGAGCAGGCGATGTCTTTGACTACAGTCTGCTGAATAATGGAAAAGAGCTGCTGATTAGGTATTTACCAACAGCCGGCGCTACGATAGATCACGAGTCTATTATTGACTTAGATGCTGAGTTTGTATTGTCAGGTTCTGGCGCAGCTAATGTCACGATAACTAGCGTAGAAAAGATTTCAGAAAACTTATACAGCTACACATTCACTGGTGAGTTCTCTCCTGGAGCCGTTGAGCTACAGTTTGGTTACGGTGCCTTCAAAGATTCCAACGGTAATAGTGAAGTATTTAACGTTGCCTTCGATGTAACAGGTGCAACAGCGGATCTTTACTCTCCATTTAATGGGTCTATTAATAGTGTCTTAACGCTTAATGATAATAAGTACATCGATGTTCTATTCAATGAGCCTGATGGTTTAGAGCTAGATGTAAACTCTATTCTGGATGCTGATGCCGAGTTCACCTTAATAGGTGATGCAGCACAAAATGTAACCATTACAGGTGTTGAGCAGGTCGATGATTCAAGTCTGTTCCGATACACCTTCACAGGTAGCTTTGGTGTTGGTGAAGTTTCTGTTGTTATCATTGCCAATAGCTTTAAAGATAGCGCAGGTGTAACGAATGCTGAAGAGACAGAAACCTTTGCGGTACAAGGCTCTAAGGTATCGTTAACCAACACCGATACCATTATCGGTCTGAATCAAGTAACGGGCTATATAGACCTCACGTTTACAGCAACAGAAGGCTTTACTTTAGATGTTGCCAGCATTTTAGATAACGAAGCAGAGTTTACGTTAAACGGAGACGCAGCAAGTGAAGTGACAATTGGCCAGGCTACGCTAATTAGCGGAACTACTTATCGTTATGAGCTGACTGGTGAATTTACAGCTGGCGACATCGATGTAAGCTTTATTGCTGCAAGCTTTACGGATAGCGCAGGCTACGCCAACTTAGCTGCGACATCATCATTTACGATTGCTTCAGCAAGCGCGCAGCTAGAAAATCCTGGTAACGAGCAAATTGTATCGTTGACTGAGAGTGACCAAACCGGTATCAACCAGCTTAACTATATCGACGTAACGTTTACGGACCCTAGTGGCCAAGGCCTAGATGAGGCTTCAATTATTGATGCCGACCAAGAGTTCACACTAGAAGGTGATGGTGCTACAGGCGTTAGTATCAATGGCGTTGCTGTGAAAGTCAGCGGAACAGACAGTACTTACCGCTATAGCTTCTCGGGTGCTTTCTCTCAAGGCCTAGTCACCGTAAAGTTCATTGAAAATAGCTACACAACAACATCTGGCATTACGAATGTTGCTGAAGAGTTCTATTTCTATGCGGTTCAGAAGTCTGCTTCGCTAGAGTTTTTACTGCAAGGTAAAGTCAGCTTGAAGGTTCCGTTTGCAGAAATGGCCTCAGGCATTGCTAATATCGCAGGAAGTGCTACGGGTAATGATACCGTTTCAGATCTAGCAAGCGCGCTTCAGGAGCCATTAGTGGCAATCGAAGGTGGTATTAAGATCACCATGGATTTCACAGCGAATGCTGAACGTTTGATTATTGATGCTTGGGGTACGGTAGATCTGATGTACTTAGGTACTGTTGGAGCAGCTACTGGCCAGTTCGTTATGGCGAATGATAATGGCACAACAAATATGTACGGTGCCTTTAAGCTTGATACCAACTTTGAAAAGCTTAGGCCTCTTGGAATAGATCTTGACGTTACAGCGTTCTTCGCATTCAGCCTGAGCGGTAATGTAGAAACACTGACGCTTACGCTTCCTGGACAAGCAAATGGCGGCGGTGATTTAACTGAGACATTTACACTACAGCCTTATGAGTTACTTATTCAGGCAGCAGGTATTGCCAAGCTGCATGTGCCAACATTTACCAATGACTTGGGTACACAGCTTGCTCGTTTAGATGGAGCATTTGTCTTCCGTCTAAACCCTGATAAGTTAGAAATGTTCTTTACTGCTAACGCAGAAATAGGGCCACCTGATTTACAGTTCTTCAAATACACAGCTGTGGGTATGATCCTTGTTAATGCAGATGGATTTGCTGCAAAAGTTGAGCTGACTTATGCAATAGGTGACAACCCTGACTTAGAAAAGCTTCTGAAATTTGAGGCCAAATTCATGTTGCTGATCAACATGACTTCTAAGAATCAGGAGTTCAATGTACCTAACTTCCTGACAGAAGACCGCGGCAGTGGTTTAGGTAGCTACCTGTCACAAGACTTCATTGATGCTCTTCAGTTAAGCCAGAGTGATTTGATCAAAGCGACATTGCTCTCTGAGTCACAAGCTGATCTCTTGAATGCTGAGGGTGTTTTAGATGAAACACTAAAGTCTTATCTGATCAGTAAAGGTGTTGCTTTAGACGGTGTTGTAAATGTTAAGAAGATTTATGAAAACGAACGTTGGGAGTTAGTCGATGCATCAGGCAATGAATACGTCCTTGAAATTGATGAGATACAACAAGGGATCGTTAATATTTATGGAAGCAATGGCCGTACTGCCATTGTAATCCCTCGTGGCCCGCCTCAAGTTGATGGCAGTCTTGGAGAGCCAGGCCCTTACCTAATTATTGAAGCACAAGGTGAGTTAACCGTTGCAGAAGCTTTCGTTTTGCAAGGTTACTTCCGTTTTGAATTGCATGTTGCATCACGCTCATTGGATGTGAAGCTTGAGCTAACTGTTAGTGCCAAAATGGACCTAAGTGTTCTAGGTAGTGTTGAAGCCTTTGGAATTATTACTTTAAAAACTAATCCATTAGATCCTTCAAAAACCCAAATTTATGGATTGGTTAGATTAACGCTCGATGTCAGTGCATTTGAAGCATTGGGCGTTGAAGCCAGCGCAACAGCAGAGCTTTATCTAAACTCGACCACAGAAGAGCACAAGGTGCTGGTCCCGTTTGGAACAACGGATTTGAAAGAATTTGTTATTCCTCAAGGCCCTGTGTTTGTTGTGAAGCTGTCTGGCAAGCTTATCTTTAAGCAGTCAAATGTAGAGATGTTCCGCCTGAGTGGAATATTCTATCTTCAGGTTGAGCCCGATGGTGTTCAACTCTTTATTCAGGCATCGCTGAAGGTTGGCCCGCCCGCGTTCAATTTCTTTGATTTTGAAGCGACAGGCCTAGTAGTTCTCAACACACAAGGTTTTGCAGCAAACCTAGAAATATCGATCGATGTAAACTCTAATGGGCAACTGAGTGAGCTGATTAGCTTTAGTGCTCAATTTAAGCTTTTGGTTAATACGACCCTACAAGAGCATAATTTCATTATTCCTCAGGACTTTATTGATGGTAATTACTTACCACAAAGTTACCTGGATACCCTGACGCAAAATGCGTCGAATCAATACGTTGTTACGATTTCAGACAAGGCTCCTAAGCTAGGTGGTGGTCTTGAAACCGTTACAAGCGCTTATTTCTTCATTGAAGCCAGCGGTACCCTTACCGTACTAGGAATGGATCTTAGCGGTTTGCTATGGTTCAAGATGAGCTTGGCAACTGATCTAACGTTCAAGCTAGAGTTACTAGCGGCTGTCGAAGTTGACATCAAAGTTGCTCAAGTAGCAGTCATCGGTGTTCTAGAGTTCCAGATCAATCCGCTTGACCCAACGCGCACAGAAATACTTGGTGGCCTAACCGTTAGTGCAGGGTTGGATTTAGGCAGCATGCTGATTGTTGATGCTGATGCTACGATCACCTTTAACTCGACTACAGAGTCACGCTCTTATACTTTCGATTTAAATGGCACACCAACAACCTTTAATATTCCTGAAGGCCCAGGTGTTAGGTTCTCACTTGGTGGTTCTATTATCTTCCAGCCGGCTGGTGTGCAGCTGCTGAAAATAACGGGTGTCTTCATTCTTTCTGTTGATACGGATGGTTTGAGTATCTTTGTTGATGCATCCGCACAAATTGGTCCATCATCTTTCCGTGTTAATGCTGCAGTTACAGGTGTCCTCTTTGTCACCTCAACGGGTGGCGTGGCAATGGACTTCCATGCCTCAATAGGTGCCAATGCCTTTGGCAGCTTCATGAGCCTGTCAGTAAAAGTTCGCGTAGTGCTGAATTACACTGGTCAGGAGCAAACATTAAGACTCTATGATCAAGATCTTCAGCACTTAAGTGAAGAGTACCTAGACACTCTAGAAGAGCGTAGCGATGGTTACTATGCCGTCATTTCCAAAGGTGTTCCTCTGTTTGATGGAACTGAGGGGGGGATTAACTACTTTGCCCTAGAGATGCGCGGTGATGTGACGATTGGGAGTTTCTTCACCTTTGGCGGGTACTTCTTCCTATCGGTTTCACAGAGTAGTGTTCAATTAAAGTTTAATGCCTTCCTTGATCTTAATCCGTTTGGAGGATTACGAGCAGGTGGAGAGCTGAGTATTAGCACTAGTGGTCTGTCAGGTAGCTTGGAGCTTGAAGGCAGCTTAGGCGGCTTTGGCGTAGAGCTGTCTGGTAAGTTCACCTTTAGTGTAAATACTGCAGCAGGCACTCTTAGCGTTGGGTTACAAGGACGATTAGTTGTTGCAGGGGCCTTTAAGGTAGAAGGAAGCTTCATTCTTAAAGCAAGCCCCTCTGAATTTACGGTATCCGTTGACGCTAAGTTCGACTTTATGGGAATAGTTGAACTTGATGTAGATGGTTTCTTTGGTCTCTATCGTACCTCTAATCCGGGCATCGTTTTAGATATTGGAATAAGCGCTAGTGTTTCCTTAGTGCCAGGTATCGTATCAATCGAACTTGACGATGCTAGGTTACAGCTCAATACGCGGTCTATTGCAACGACTACTACAGCAGGTAATGTAATACCTAGCTACTTCTTGAAGTTGAAGATTGATAATGCCGGATTGAGGTTAATTGATAGATTTGATCTAGTGTCAATGAGTGGCTTCCTTGAAATTAACAACGGCAGCTTTGCACTAGGGTTGAAAGGTGGTATCAACTTCTTTGCATTGAACTTAGAAGCTGAACTTTATTTCAACTCTGAGGGTGAGTTCAAAGTAGGAATTTCTGGTGGTGTTACTATAGATTTGGGTCCAGTGAATGGTTCACTTAAGGCTTATGTAGAGGTGTCTTATCTTGATAGTAATGGCGAGGAGTTGTTTGGCGATGGTAACAAGACGCTAGTCATTGCTGGAGGCTTCAATTTGAGTTTCAGCTTGAGTGTAAAAGTTCCCCTTATTGGTAGGATCGGGTTTAGCTTTAATGCAGGGGTTGACTTAAAGCTAGAGGGTGGATCATTTAAGATTACCGTAAGGACGCCATCACCATTCCCTAATATCAGCGTTACATTAGGAAGCAGCCCTGATCAGCCAGACACTCCAGAGTTGGGATCTGTAAGTGGTGGCGTGCTAACACTTTATGCTGGAGAAGGGAATTCTAGGAATGTTAAGCAAGATATTACGGATGAAAAGTTTGTCATTAGCAAAGTAGATGGCCGTATTTTTGTGAGTTTCATGGGACTCACACAAAGTTTTGATGGTGTTAGTAAGATAGTGGTCAAAACAGGCGGCGGTGATGACATCGTTGAAATTGACGAGTCTATTGGAAGTATCCCTGTTGAAATTGACACTGGTAGTGGCGATGATCAGGTCACAATAGAAAGTAATTCCTTAGTGGATATCATCACCGGGATTGGTAATGACGTTATTACAATACTAGGGTCAGGTGCTGCCACTATTAATGCCGGATCTGGTAATGACACAATTTTGGCAGGCTCAGGTCCGACCACACTGGTGTTTAATAACAACTACGGACAGGATCATTTTGAGGCTTCTGGAACAGTAACTCTGGACTTCTCTGCAGTAACCACAGCGCTAAATGTGTCAATACGTGAACCGGTTATTAGTGTTGTATCTGGCTCCAATGTTCTTTACTCACTTTACAGCGTCAAAGTGACTGTATTGAAACTTGGGTCGGGCACTAATAGTCAAGTCTTGATCCATAACATGATCACACAGACTACTTCGCATCAACTGTCGATTACCAGCACTGGCAGCTATCGTGTGATATACCATCAAGCGACCGAAGGGGTTGCTGTATCCATTGCAAGCTCAGGTGCTGGTTATAGACTATCCAGCGGTACTGAAACAGTGGTGCTGGATCAGAAAGTGACTAATATCAGTCTGGCTTCTGCCTCAAGTGTCATAACTAATGAAGAAAATACATCGTTAGGCATACTCAGTGTCTTTGATGGTGTTATCAATATCGAAGCAGCGAGTGATTCTCAAAGCGTCTTTATTGTAAATAGTAGCAATGTCGATCTGGGTGGCCGTCGTCTGACGCTTGTGGGTGCTGCACTAACTGTCAATGGCACTATAACGGCTGACGATATTATTGTTCGTTCAGCCCATGACATCACATTAAACAACAATGTAACAACAACAGGCTTCTTGGATATCCAGGCTAGTGAAGGTATTTCGATGCTTCACATCAATGGTGATATCACTGTTGCTGAGACAATCTATCTACTCGCTGGTCAGATTGAAGTTAAGGATAACCAACGTATTACTGTCCAAGGTGATGTGATCATTACGTCGTTTGTGGGAGCCGTTAACTTTGGTAGTGGTACTTACCTGATTAGTGAAAGCGGTAAAATTATTGTTATCGCCGAGACCGAGCTCTATATCAGCTATATCATCGCTCGCGAGAGTTCAGTTGGTCTGCGTTCAAACAAAGGCAGCATCTTATCTACAGATGCTAACGATACCGATATTGAAACACGCTACCTACGCTTAGAGGCGTATATCGGTATAGGTCGTTTAGGCAGAAATATTGACGATATCAATACATCTGTTGACTACCTAGCTGCTGTTTCAGGTGTGGGTGGAATTAATATCCGCGAGACAGATACCTTAGTCATACAAGATGCTGGGGTTAGTGCGACGAGTAAAATGGATAATCAACTTGTTGATAGTCAGGTGTCAGTAACAGAGTCAACACTAAGTGATTTGGAAGTTACAGGTGATGGCTCTGTTGTATTGCACTTGTCTCAGGGTGATCTCACTTTACAGGATGGTAGTGATGCAGATGGTAAAGCGATAGAGATTAGTGGTCAGGGTAATGTCCTACTCAGCACTGAAGATAACATCTTAGTTAATGCATCTATTACAACAACAGGGTCTGGCAGTCTTCACATCAGAAGTAATAGTGATATTAATCAAGCTGAAAACGTCACGTTTACTAGTGAATCTGGCGGTATTCTGGTCGAAGCTATGGGTAGTATCACCATGGATAGTCAAGCTACGTCGATTACAGAGCAAGGTGATATTCGATATGTAGCAGGTGGACAGTTGTTGATTAGTTACCTGTCTGCAGTTAATGGCACGGTCAGTGTGTCGTCTGGCGGTAGTACGACGGCTTACGATGACGGCCAAACCGATATATTGGCAGATAACCTTATCGTCGTATCGGCATATGGCATCAGCCCTAAAGTTGGCAGCAGTGTCAGTTACCTAGATGTGTCTACCAATAAGTTTAGTGCTGTCTCTGGACAGGGTGGTATTTTTGTAAGATCTACTGATGGCATGATTATCGATTCCATCGCGGGCCAATATAACCAAGTCAACTTGTCTGGTGTGGCGGTTGAATCAGCAATAGTGAATAGTGGAATCACAACCTTTAACGGTGGTTCAGCTATCTTGATCGCACAAGACGGTGACATCACCGTTTCTGGCGATACACAAATCAACATCATTAATAACGGTAATGTGTTACTGGATAGCAGTGCTGGAAAGGTCATCGTTAACGGTAATATCAAACTCAAAAGCGGCACGTTGGGGATTAACGCTGCGGACGATATTACGTTTGGATCGGATGTTCAGGTGGTGAACTTCTCTGGTGATATTTCTATCAACAGCAATAACAGCATCAGTATGTCGGACACTGCAAGTATTGTTGCTGTTTCAGGCAACCTACATCTGTCGGGTGGGAAAAATGTTCAAATTACAGGGCTAGAAGCAACCGGACATACAGTTGTTATCAATGCCGGTAGCTTAATTAGCAGCAGCCGAAGTAATGAACAGGTAGATATACGTGCTGAAAATATCGTACTGAATGCAGCTCAGGGTGTTGGTATTTCAACAGGCCAGCATTTGAATATTTATACCTCAGTTATGTCTGGATTTGTTGGTGGCGGTGGAATGTATGTAAATTCCTTACGAAATATCGTCATTGGGGACGTCTCTACGCAAAGAACTAATCTTGGACAGGATAATAAAACTATTTCTTTTGCAGTAAGTTCTGAAGGGCTTTCATCATTTAACGGAGCTGATTTGGTCGTTAGTTCTGAGAATGGAAGTATTACTAATGATTCTAAGATAACTGCATTTAACGGCGGTAATATCTTAATAAAGACCAATACGACTAATGATAATTTAATTATTAATAACGATATTCTTGCAAAAGGTGGAAATATCACTATTGATTCTATTGGCGATATTTATCAAAACAGTAGATTAGACGTTATTGGTTGGGGTGATATCACTCTAAAATCACTATATGGAGATGTAGTGATGGGTAATAATGCCGAGTCTACAAATACCCAGGGTGATGTGATTTATTACTCAGGAAATGATATTTACTTAAACAAGATTCTTTCAGATAGTGGTACTATCAAATTAGTGTCAGGAAAGTCTATAGAAAGCTTATTAGGGTCATCCGAAAATATAAGGTCAGAAAAACTTATATTACAAGCCTCAGAAAACATCGGTTCGATAGAAAATATTGAAATTAGGACAGGCACGCTTTCAGCGGTAGCCCTCGGTGAAGGTGGTATGGGCTTGCATTCACTGGGTTCTTTAACGACAGGTCTTGTAGAAATTAATGAGTCATGGGTGAATCTCGATGGCAGTGTTAAGGATAGAGAATTTAAAAGTTTTGATGTTGTAAGTTTTAATGGGGATATTATTATTTTGGTCGACGGTAATTTAATAGTTACTGATAGTGATCCAGATAATAAAGGTATCTACACAATAGTAAGCGGAGATATATCCGTTAAAGCGTCAGGGATAGTTGGTCACAACTACATTGTTAGTGACAATGGCTTGGTAGATAAACAGCTTCACTAGTAATGAAGAAATATTGAGGAAATTGGAATGATTGCAAAACGTCTTAGATCATGGATAGGGTTATTCCTTATCAGTATTGTATTATCTGCTTGTGGCAGCGGTGGCGGGAGTGGTGTAACTGCTGTTTCTCAAACTGTGGAAACTGTAATAAGTGGAATTGCGCAAAAAGGTAGTTTTGTTTCTGGTAGCAAAGTTTCTATATTTCAATTAATCCCAAGTAGTGCTGTTCGTGCTGGTAATGTAGTTACAACAAATACAACGGATAACCAAGGTAGCTATACTGCTGTATTACCTTGGAGTGGTTGGTTAGAAGTTGAAATTACGGGTAAATATTTTGATGAAGTCACTGGAAAAATATCGGACTCTGAAAGAACTCTATCAGCCATAGGGAGCATTGTTGATACACAGCTTTCGATTCTTAATATCAATGCTTTTACTGATGTTGCTGTTGATAGAATAAGGTCAAAAGTATCTGCAGGTTCCGATATTTCTACTGCTGATGAAAGTGCTCGTGATGAAGTAAAAGCGCTATTTGACCTAGAAAGTAATAATTTAGGCACATTAGATATTACAAATGGAGTCGGTACTAATAAGAATGATAATGCCAAACTCTTACTATTATCTGGCGCAGTGCTTAGTGCAGGTGTAACAGAGGAAGAGTGGGATCGGTTTACAGCGAACAATGATCAAGCAGTGTTCAATAAGATTGGTAATGCTGTTCAAAACGATCCCGATTTACTTTCTAAGCTAGAAAACAACATTAATGCTTTTATTTCAGAAAATAACATTGATAACGGTGCAGTAGCACCAAGTTTGATTGGTAGTTCTTTAGGCACTGATTCAGACTGGGTGAATAAATTACCGACTGTTTCTGTAAGTGATCTCATTGTTGTTAATGAGCAAGCAGCAGTAACGCTGACTGATAATCAAAGTGCCAGTGATGTTGATGGCACCATAGTTAGTTATTTATGGCTTCAAACGGGTGGTGAAGCGGTTACATTGACTGATGCCAATAACAATGAATCTTCTTTCACTGCTCCTACTCGCTTATTAGCAGATGGCCCTGCTACATTAAGTTTTTCTTTAACAGTTACAGATGATCGCGGTGGTACTTCTACTGATGTATCTACGGTTACGGTTAACCCTGTAAATGTTGCTCCTGTTGCTGAAGCTGGCAATAACCAGATTGTCAGTGAGCAGGCTTCTGTTACATTAAGTGCTTCTAATAGCACTGATGCTGATGGAAGTATTTCAACCTATTCTTGGGTACAGACTTCCGGAAAAACCGTTACATTAGATGCCACTGGTTCATCTGCTAGCTTTACCTCACCGGTACAGTTGTTGCCAGAAGGCAATGGCGGACTTACTTTTGAAGTTACAGTCACTGATAACGAAGGGGTTTCACACACAGATACTGTGGATGTCACTGTACAACCAGTAAATCTTCCTCCAGTACCTAATGCTGGTGCAGATCAAACTTTTAACGAACAGACGTCAGTCACTCTAAGTGCATCGGATAGTGCTGATGCAGATGGAAGTGTTGCTACGTATGCTTGGACTCAGACGGCAGGAAAAACAGTCGCATTAAATAACCCTTCAGCTGAAAACGTAAGTTTCATTACGCCAGTACAGTTGTTGCCAGAAGGCAATGGCGGACTTACCTTTGAAGTCACGGTTACTGATAACGAAGGAGTTTCACGTTCGGATAGCGTAGATGTGATATTTACACCGGTGAATATTCCACCAGTAGCCAATGCGGGTGTTGATCAATCTGTTGATGAGCAAACGCTGACTAGCCTAAGTGCAGAGGCCAGTAATGATGCCGACGGCAATATTGCATCGTATGCTTGGACTCAGACAGCAGGTAAAGCCGTTACATTAGACGATGCTTCCGCTGAATCAGTTAACTTTACTACTCCAATCCAATTACTACCTGATGGGCCTCATGTACTGACTTTCGAAGTTGAAGTGACAGACAACGAAGGGGTTTCACATACAGATACTGTGGATGTCACTGTCAACCCAGTGAATGCAACTCCAGTTGCTACCGCAGGTGATAATCAGAATGTTGATGAGCAAACACTAGTCACATTAGATGCTAGCCAAAGTAGCGATGAAGACGGTGAAGTTGTTACATACTCTTGGAAGCAGGTAGATGAATTAGGTAAGTTTGTTGAGATAACAAATGCTTCATCGGCTGTTGCAAGCTTCACGACCCCAATACAATTGCTTCCAGATGGTGAGCATGTCTTAACATTTGAATTGACGGTTACAGATAATGAAGGAACAACGCATACTGATACTGTCATCGTCACAGTTAACCCTGTAAACGCGACGCCTGTTGCAAATTCTGGTGCTGATCAGACAAGTGATGAACAATCTATTGTCACATTAAGTGCTGCTCAAAGCAGTGATGAAGATGGTGAAATCGTTGCATATGCTTGGAATCAGATAGATGAGTTGGGCAAAACGGTTGAAATCAATAACGCTTCATCAGCTGTTGCAACTTTCACTACTCCAATACAGTTACTACCTGATGGCTCACATGTCTTAACATTTGAACTGACAGTTACGGATAATGAAGGAACAACACACACTGATACTATAGATGTCACAGTTGATCCCGTTAACCTACCACCTGTTGCTAATGCGGGTGTTGATAAGTCGGTTAATGAGCAAACGTTGACTAGCTTGAGTGCGGCAGCCAGCAATGATGCTGATGGCAGTATCGTATCGTACAGTTGGACGCAGACAGCAGGTAATTCAGTAACACTGGATGATGCTTCAGCTGATTCTGTTAGTTTTACTACACCTGTACAGTTATTACCTGATGGTCAACACACACTAACTTTTGAAGTTGAAGTGACAGATAACGAAGGCGTTTCCCACACCGATACTGTCAATGTGATAGTTAACCCGGTAAACATTGATCCTGTGGCTAATGCGGGTGTTGATCAGGATGTTAATGAGCAGTCGCCGGTTACGTTAAGTGCAGCAGCTAGCTCAGATGAAGACGGTACCATTGCTTCATACGCCTGGGCACAAACAGTGGGTAAGGCAGTTACATTAGATGATGCTTCGGCTGAATCAGTAAACTTTACTACTCCGATTCAGTTACTACCAGATGGTCCTCATCTACTAACGTTTGAAGTGACAGTGACTGATAATGAAGGAATTTCACATACTGACACTGTCGATGTCACCGTAAATCCAGTCAATCTGCCACCAGAAGCTAATGCTGGCGATAACCAGACTGTTGAAGAACAAACATCGGTTACGTTGAGTTCTACCGGTAGCACAGATGAAGATGGCACGATTGCGGCATACACTTGGAAACAAGTAGATGAGCTAGGTAAAACTGTTGTGATAAACGACGCCAACTCTCCTACTGCAAGCTTTACTACGCCTATACAGTTATTGCCAGATGGTGATCACATACTAACGTTCGAACTTACTGTTACGGATAACGAAGGAATTCAAAACACAGACACGGTTATTGTCACTGTTCAACCAGTGAATATCGATCCTGTGGCTAGTGCTGGTGATAACCAGTCAGTTAATGAGCAAACGGTTACTTCTCTAAGTGCAGCAGCTAGTGCCGATGAAGATGGCACGATTGCATCGTATGCTTGGACTCAAACATCAGGGAAAACGGTTTCAATAGTTAATGCCTCATCTTCTACCGCTAGCTTTACTAGCTTAGAGCAACTATTGCCAGATGGTCCTGAAACGCTAACCTTTGAACTGACAGTCACAGACAACGAAGGTGTGTCTAACACAGATACCGTAGATGTTGTTGTTAACCCAGTGAACATCGACCCTGTTTCTGAAGCAGGCGATAACCAAGATGTTAACGAGCAGTCGCCTGTATTCCTAAGTGCTTCTGCCAGCAATGATGCAGATGGCAGTATTGCATCTTACGCTTGGGCGCAAACTGCTGGTAAAACAGTGGCACTCAGCCATTCATCATCTGAAACCACAAGCTTTGTTACACCAATTCAGTTGTTACCAGATGGTCTTGAAACGCTAACCTTTGAATTGACCGTTACAGACAACGAAGGTGTATCTCATATTGATACGGTGGATGTTGTTGTTAATCCTGTGAACATCGATCCTGTTGCTGAAGCAGGTGATAGCCAAAACGTTAATGAGCAATCACCGGTTACCTTAAGTGCAGCGGCTAGCTCCGATGAAGACGGCTCGATTGCTTCATATGCTTGGGTACAGACAGAAGGTAAAGACGTCACTTTAGATGATGCTACAGCAGCATCTGTGAACTTCACAACGCCAGAGCAACTGCTACCAGATGGCACAGAAACACTGACTTTTGAAGTGACAGTCACCGACAACGAAGGCGTGACTCATAGTGATACGGTAGATGTTGTTGTTAACCCTGTGAATATTGCTCCTGTTGCCGAAGCAGGCAATAACCAGAACGTTAATGAGCAATCACCGGTTACGTTAAGTGCAGCGGCTAGCTCAGATGAAGACGGCTCGATTGCTTCATATGCTTGGGTACAGACAGAAGGTAAAGACGTCACTTTAGATGATGCTAGCGCAGCATCCGTGAACTTCACAACACCAGAGCAGTTGCTACCAGATGGCACAGATACACTGACTTTTTCAGTGACCGTCACTGACAACGAAGGTGTGACTCATACTGACACGGTAGATGTTGTTGTTAATCCTGTGAATATTGCTCCTGTTGCTGAAGCAGGCAATAACCAGAACGTTAATGAGCAATCACCGGTTGCGCTAAGTGCGGCCACTAGCTCAGATGAAGACGGCTCGATTGCTTCGTATGCTTGGGTACAGACAGAAGGTAAAGACGTCACTTTAGATGATGCTAGTGCAGCATCCGTGAACTTCACAACACCAGAGCAGTTGCTACCAGATGGCACAGAGACACTGACTTTTTCAGTGACAGTCACCGACAACGAAGGTGTGACTCATACTGACACGGTAGATGTTGTTGTTAACCCAGTGAACATCGACCCTGTTGCTAATGCGGGTGTAGATCAATCTATAAATGAGCAAACGCCTGTCGCTTTGAGCGCAGCTGCTAGCTCAGATGCAGACGGCACGATTGCTTCGTATGCTTGGACACAGACAGCAGGTAACGATGTTGTTTTAAGTGGTGACACCAGTAAGTTTGCTAGTTTCACTGCCCCGGTACAATTACTAACAGATGGCCCACATACACTGACTTTCAATGTAGAAGTGACGGATAATGAAGGAGTATCACACTCAGATACTGTGAATGTTGTCGTTAACCCGGTGAATGCGTTACCTGTTGCAAATGCAGGTACTAACCAAGGTGTGAATGAAAAGCTATTAGTAACCTTGGATGCTTCAGCCAGCTTAGATAGTGATCCACCAAGTGGCATTGATAGTGCTGCTAGCATTAAGAGTTATCTGTGGGAGCAGGTTGTTACAGGCGGTGAGTCAACACCTGTGTTGACAAACGCATTTACTAAAGTGGCAACATTTACTGCGCCTACCAGGCTCTTGTCAGAGGGTGAGGAAAAGTTAACCTTCAAAGTGACGGTGACGGACCATGAAAATGAGTCTACTTCCGACATGGTGGAAATCAGAGTAACTCCAACCAATATGCATCCTGTAGCTGAAGCAGGCGACAGCCAAAGTGTTCATGAAAATGAAGAGGTCACGCTTAGAGCGGTTGATAGTAGTGATGCTGACGGAGATGTTGTCGAATATAAGTGGGAGCAAACATTCACGACCGTTAATAATATTGCTGTCACTTTAAATGATGACACAAGTATTGCCCCTGTCTTTGTTTCTCCTGTTCGTTCTGCCCCAGAAGGTATTGTGGTCTTAACGTTTAAGTTAACAGTGACAGACAATGAGGGTTATACACATGAGGACACCACCATTGTTACGGTTAACCCTGATAATGCTAAGCCAATTGCTAATGCAGGTACTAACCGCGAAGTTGATGAACAAACGGTCGTACAGTTAAATGGCTCTGCTAGTGATGACCCTGATGGAGAAATTGAAACTTACACCTGGGTACAGACAGCAGGAGAGTCAGTTTCCTTGTCTGCAACAGACCAACCAGAGATCACCTTTACTGCCCCAGTACGTTTGGCACCGCAGGGAACTGAAACATTAAGCTTCCAGCTGACAGTAAAAGATGATGAGAACGCAGTGGATGTTACAACGGTTGATATTATCGTTAAGCCAGTCAATATTCTGCCAAAGCCACTTGTTGGGGCAGATCAGACGGTTAATGAAGGCACTGTTGTTAGCTTAACCTCTAGCGCAAGTACCGATGAAGACAGCACAGCTCCATTAAGCCATCAGTGGCGTCAGGTATCTGGTGAACCCGTCACATTAATAGGTGGTGATACGGATACGCCAAGCTTTACAGCCCCAGCTATTCTGGCTGAAGACGGTATAGCGGTTTCTGAGACATTACTCTTTGAAGTAACGGTTACTGATAATGAGGAAGGGGCTAATGAAATCGTTGAGTCTAATAGCGATCATCGTGTAGCAATTACTGTTACATCAGTGAACGTTCCACCGGTTTCTGTACCAGGTAATAGTGTGGCAGTGGACAGTGAGTCATTTGTCGAGCTTGATGGGTCGGGTAGTGCTGACTCGGATGGTAATATTATCAGTTACTTGTGGGAGCAAAAAACGGGTAGCTCTGTAACATTGTCCGCCAATGATGTTGCGACAGTAAACTTCACACTACCAAGGATAATAGGTGATAGTGCAGACTTCTCCTTTGACCTGACGGTAACTGACAATGAAGGGTACAGTCACACCCAAAGCGTTGTTATTACAGCGAACCCTGCAAGCGTAGGATACTCATACCTTAATGGACAATTGATTGAGGGTGCTACAACCTTTACACCTTATAGTAATCTAGCCAATGTTGCGTATACGACCACCTCAAAAGATCACCCTGAGACATTAAGCTTAGCGGGTCAGATCAGTGTAACTGAAGGTGGGACTGATGCTTTGGATGATAATGAGCTCTATATTATTCAGGTTAGTATGGGTAGTGACATCGATCACGACCTGAATGCTGAAAGAGATATATCACCCACCAGCATTTCTGGAATGATGCGTAGCATCATGACAGGTGCAGATCTGAAAAATGATAATTGGACGATCACGCCACTAACAGAGATTGCTTACCAGCAAGCCTCTAGTTTAATTAGCGCAGGTGCATCGGTAGCAGCGATTCAAGAGCAATTAGATAATACAGCGAAGCAGTTACTGGCTGATGATCTAACAGCCGACACAATAGTGAATCGTCATGACTTATATGCTTATATCCCATCACAAAACCAAGGTTCATTGAAACTGTCGAACGTCATCTTGGCGACGTTAATTGATAACATCATTGCAGGTGAATCAACCCTGACAGCGAGTTTGGATGCAAGTAAGCAAGTGATTGCAACAGAGTCTCTGTTTGGTGGCGACGCGCATAGTACTGCGATCAAAGGTGACTATGCTTATGTGGCAGCTGGTGGTCATGGCTTAATGGTGGTTGATATTAGCAATGCTAATGACTTGAGTATTGTTGGTCAGCTTAGTGTTGGAAGCTTTTCTCATGACATTGAAATCACTGGCAATTATGCTTACATAGCCACTAGTGCTGCTTTGGTCGTTGCTAACATTGGCGACCCTACTACGCCTGTTAGCCAGAAGACTCTCGCGATATCTGGAGGCAGTGGTAAAGGTGTGAATATCAACAATGGTTTCGCCTATGTGGCGGCAGGAAATACTGGTTTGTTAACCTACAATATTTCGGATGCTGCAAATCCAAGTTACTTGGGTACCTTTGCCACCACTTCGCCTGCGAATGATGTAATAGCTGTGGGTGATACAGCTTATGTCGCTACTGGCACGGGTGGCTTAGAAGTTGTCGATGTCACTAGTAAAACGATCATGAGCAACTTAAGTACCTTTGATACAACAGGTACCGCAAAGGACCTAGTGATTGATGGGAGTTTTGTTTATGTTGCTGATGGTGAAAAGGGCCTTCAGATCATCAATATTGGAAGTACCCCGCTTGCACTGGAAGCAGAACTCAGCGTACCTGGTAATACAACAGGTATTAAGAAGATTGGCAACTCTGTGTACTTAGCAAGTGACTCGTCGGGTATACACCTTGTTGATGTCAGTGATCCTGCTGACCCTTCAGTTCTGAATACTGTAACAACGAGCTCAGCGAACGACCTGACACTGCTCAATGACATTGCTTATGTCTCTGATGGTTCAATTGGTCTGACTTTAGTTGATGTATCATCTCTATCCAGCCTGCCACATGTCTTAAAGACGATCAAAACAGCTGGGAACCATGTGGATAGTGTTGCCACATTGAGTGATCTTGCGGTGACGGGTGTGAGTATCGGAAGCACAGGTATAGAGTCGTACAATTTGACGGATGAAAGTAACCCTGTTCTTGATCAAACAGCATTGATTAGTAAGCCGGTTCTGGACACAGATACTGACGGTACTTATGCCTTTGCTGCGGTTGGTGAAGATGGAGTAAAAATCGTTAAGCTCAGCGATGGTACTACAAGTGGGTATGACACTACGGGTGTTGCTAACGCTGTTAAGGTATCGGGCAACTATGTGTATGTTGCTGATGGAAGCGCTGGTTTTAAGATACTGGACGTATCAAACAGTACTAGCCCGTCGATATCTGGGCAGGTTGATACTAGTGGCGAGGCGGTAGATATCGCACTCAGCAGTGACGGTAACTATGCTTTTGTTGCGGATAGCATCGGTGGTGTTCATATCATCTCTATCAATGACAAAGCTAACCCGGCGATTGTTAGTACTGTTACAGATATTGGTCTGGTTAATGGGGTTTATCTCAATAGCAACACTTTATATGTAGCGACTAGTGCGCAAGGTGGTCAAGGCATACAAGGCATACAGATGTATGATGCTTCTACTGGAGGAGCTTTGGCTTGGCTTGGTAACTTTGTGACACCTAACCTTGCTTACTCAACAGTAGTCAAAGGCAATTACGCTTACATCAGTAATGAATCTGATGGTATTCAGGTAGTTGATATTACTGACAAGGCCTCACCAATTTGGACAGCTAATATAGACACTGCTGGATTGGCGCATGATTTGGCGCTTTCTGGAGATCCTGGAGTTCCTGGAGATTATATTTATGTTGCCGATCAGCATGGAGGATTAAGTGTGATTAAATCCCTTGCTGTTAATCCTTAGTAGGAAATATACGTAGCGAATATGCTGAAGACTATTAATTGGATTGTTGTCCTGTTGTTGCTGCTTGTATCTGGCCAGATACAAGCAGCAACGTGGACTGAAACAGTTGGTTCAAGAACATTTGAGTATGACGATACGGCATCGCCTGCTACATGTTCCTTAACTGACAACACTGCCAACATTTCCCTGCAAGATGAGATGGGAGATGTTACTAGTCTTACGTACACCAACACCGTTGATTGCTCAAAGGCGGAGCAATATATAGTCGTCAAAAATCACAGTGCCGACTATTGGCAGGTGCATGTACTTAATGGTGCTTTCCAAGCGAAGCAACAGTTATGGATAAAGACTGCTGCAAATAATCATACGATAGAGTGGAGTAAGGGGTCTGCTACCAGAAAATTCATCTACAATCCTCCTTTGCAAAATATTGGGGACACTCATGATAATTGCCCAACGTTTAATGGCGTTGGTATTGCCGTTCAACAATCCGACGATATAAGCGCCCTTACTTTCTCAAATTCTGTTAGCTGTACTGATGGTGATCAGCATCTGCTTTTATCATTTGGCGATAAAACGTATTGGAGGGTACAAATTGAAGGTAATGAGATTAATGATACTGATCTACAAGCTTGCGATGGATCGTATTCTTTTGTATACGAGTCTGGTGTAGTAACAAGCACAGGTACCGGCGATAACGAAGGCATAACCGTTGATACCACTGTTGAGGCTGGCTGTTTCCCACCATTACCAACCTTGACAGAATTCCCTAGCATCATCGCTAGTGGTGATGAAGACAATTCTGGGATGTCGATCACATATGCAGATCTTCTAGCGAATAGTGATGCCTCTCTAGGGAAAACAAGCCTTGGTTCAGATATCGGATCTATACTTTATTTTAAAGTAGACTCAGTAATGAACAGTGGTACGTTATTGATTGATGGATCAGCCTACTCTGATGGATCAGACACAAATATTCCCGCTTTGAATACAGTTGGGCCTAATAGTGTCATTAGCTACAAACCTAGTGAACATACAAACGGCACAATTGATGCGCTACAACTATCCCTTGAGACGGATCTTGGGCATACAAATAGTAACAGTGTTACTGCTAAAGTTTCGCTTAACCCTGTTAATGATGCACCAAGAAAACTGACCAGTGGGTCAATGTATGTTGGGAGTTTGCTCTCTAGCGAAATTTCTCAGAGTACTTTACGTGCAGTAGATGATATTGATGTTGCAATAGGTTCTGAGGTTACTGATGACATCATATTTAAGTTAGTAAGTACCCCAAGCCGTGGAAGCTTACTCAAGAGTGGGTCCCCGCTAGCATCCAATTCTACTTTTACACAAACCGATGTAAATGATGGGAAAATATCCTATAAAAACTCAAGTTCAGGCTCAAGCGACTCACTCAGTCTCGTTGTTGAAGATAGCTCAGGGTTATCAAACAATGTAACTTTTAATATCGGTATAACAATAATACAAGCAGATAGAGGCAGCCCTATTATTGCTCAAGGCCCTAGTATAGGGGCCATTATGTCTGAGAATAGCAGCCCTAATCCGTTCTCTGTCAGTTTGAATGCGACCAACACTGCGGGCGGCGATTCCCTTATGATCTGGCGGTTGAAAACGCCACCTGCTAATGGTCAAGCTGAGGTTTTCGGATTGGGCCGATCTCCTACTGATGAAGCTAGCGAGTTTGTGCGTTATGAGCCTAATGAGAACTTTGATGGTACAGATAGCTTCACAGTTCTGGTAAATAACGGTACTCAAAATGAGTCTACTATTGTCATCAATGTCACCGTAGAGGACGTTAATGCTCCCCCTGTGATTACTCAAGGCACCAGTTATGGCGTAAATATGTCAGAGGATTCATCACCTATTGCATTTACTGCCAGTATCTCTGCAACAGACCGAGATGATAACGATACCAGCTTGTTTTGGGATGTGTACTTTCACCCACTACATGGGGCAGTCACTTTAAACAACACAACAGGCAGCTCTCCGGTTATAAACTACACTCCTACAGCCAACTATTATGGAAGTGATAGCTTTGGTCTGATCGTGAGTGACGGCACTGACACCGATATCATTCGGGTGCCTATCTATATTACTCCGCAAAATGATGCACCTACGATTAATGAGGGAAGTAGCATCACCGTTAACATGTCGGAAGACGGGACGCCGAATCCTTTTAACCTTACATTAAACGCTACCGATATAGAGAACGATGATATCTCATGGGCTATTACTACACAGCCATCAAACGGTACGTTAAGCCTTAGTGGAATAGATAACGCTCGTGAAATAAACTATGTTCCTCAAAGCAATTTTGTTGGACAAGACACTTTCGTTATTACGGTTAGTGATCTAAATGGCGGTAGCAATAGCACGACGGTAATAGTCGATGTAGACCCCCTTAATGATGCTCCATCCATTACTCAAGGGGACAATGTTACAGTCAGTATGACAGAAGAGGGGGACACACCGTTTTCGCTAACATTGGATGCTACAGATGTAGATGGCGATGCTTTGCAATGGTCTATTCTCTCTACTCCTAGTCACGGTGCTGCTACTGTTGCTAGTACTTCTGGGTTATCAACTGATATTAACTATAGTCCTGACACAGACTATTTTGGCTCCGATTCTTTTGTTGTCCAAGTCAGTGATGGTGTCTTGTCTGAGACGATCGTGGTCAATGTCAATGTAGCCAATATCAATGACCCACCTGTCATCCAAGAAGGTGATATTATTTCTAAGACAGTGCTTGAAGACACTGCATTGACAATTAATTTAACGGCATTAGATAGTGATAGCAGCGTAATCTGGCAAGTACTACAGCAGCCTGGAAATGGCAGCGTTGAGTTTCTAGCAGGTTTTAATTCACCTAAAAGAGTGCAGTACACCCCCGCAACTAACTTTAATGGTCCTGATAGCTTTCAGGTTGCGGTTTCCGATGGGGAGTTTACCGACCAAATTACTGTTAACGTAACAGTGGCAACCAGTAATGATGCGCCGTCTTTTCGAGAAGGCCTTCAAACCAATATTTATATATCTGAAGACAGTTTTCCTACTGCCTTCAAGCTAACACTTAATGGTATAGATAATGAAGGGGATGAGCTGTCATGGTCTATTGATACTGCTCCTACTAATGGTACCGCTAAAATAATTGTTCCTTTAGGCACTGGGCGTGCTATCGATTATGTTCCCGACGCTAACTATTATGGAATGGATAGTTTCATAGTAAAAATATCTGATGGTTCTCTTTCTAATACTTTTAAAGTTAATGTAACAGTTGAACCAAACGATGATGCCCCAGCGGTACAAGGTCCTCTCGCTGATTTAACATTTCCACTAGGTGAAACGACTACTCAGGTTTCTATCAGCGACGTGTTCACTGACGTCGATAGTGATGATGATGCAATCACAAAAAGTATTTTCTTAAATGATAATGAAAGCCTAGTAACCGTAAGTGTTGCTGGAGATTTGTTAACACTGAACTACGTTAGTGGTGGTGTAGGTACCGCTAATATCAGTCTACTCGGTGTTTCTGGTAGTAAATCTGTCCAAGATCATTTCAGTGTCACTATTGAGGATTTGATAGCTCCAGTTTTCACTAACCTGCCACTTGATGAGTTGACGTATGAAGCGACAGGGCCTCAAACATCTATCAGCCCTGCTATACCGGCGGCAACAGATGAAACCAGTGTCGTTGTTGATTCTAACAAGCCTGATCAATTAGCACTGGGTACGCATACCATCAGCTGGGTTGCTACAGACTCTAGTGGCAACACTGCAACCACTTCCCAACTCATTCACATTGTTGATACAACACCACCACAATTGAGTTTGGATAACCCAACCGTTACAGCAAGTGCTACTAATGGTACCAGTGGAAATAGTGTCGATCTTGGAGAAGCTCTGGCAACAGACTTAGTGGATGGTGAAGTCGTTACGATTGCGAGTGTACCTTTGACAGGATCATCTGTTGCTACATTGGATATTGGGCAACATACGATTATTTGGCAGGCAACTGATGCTAGTGGCAATACAGCGACACAAGAGCAGATCGTTAATGTGGTGGATAACACCCCTCCTGAAATTACCTTAGTAAGCTCTACTCTTACGGTAAGTGCCAATCATCCAACGATTAATAGCGTTGATTTAGGTGCTGTAGCAGTCAATGATATTGTTGATGGAGCCTTGATTGCAACCACTAACACTTCGTTAAATGGCACAGTAGCAACCTTACCTATTGGACAGCACACGATTATCTGGCAAGCAACTGACACGGCTGGAAATGCTGCGACAAAAGAACAGATAGTCAATGTGGTGGACACTACGCCTCCCCAGATTACTTTAGCAAATCCTGTTATTACAGTGGGTGCAGATACTCAGAATAGTAATAACGTTGACTTGGGCCAAGTTACGGCTAATGACCTGATTGATGGGAATCTAACGGCTATCTCTACTAATACATTGCTTAGTGGCACAGTAGCAACCTTGCCTATTGGCCAACATACGGTTATCTGGCAAGCAACTGACACGGCTGGAAATACTGCGACACAGGAACAGATAGTTAATGTGGTGGATAACACCCCCCCTGAAATTGTTGTAGAAAGCCCCGTTATTACGGTGAATGCGGGTACTCAGAACAACAACAGCGTTGATTTGGGGATTGTCACTGCAAATGACCTCATTGATGGAAATTTACAAGCGACTACTAGTACCCCATTAATCGGTAACGCTGCAACACTATCTATTGGGCAACACACGATTATCTGGCAAGCAACAGATGCCAGTGGCAATACAGCGACACAAGAGCAGATCGTTAATGTGGTGGATACAGGGTTCCCGCTAATTTTTATAGAAGCTCCCAGTATTACTGTGAGTGCAACCTCTCAAGATAATAACAATGTTGATTTAGGAGCCGTCACAGCAAGTGATCTGATTGACGGAAACTTAAATGCAACCGCGAGCACACCATTAAACGGTACGGTTGCAATACTCCCCATCGGGCAACATATCATTACGTGGCAGGTAACTGATACGAGCGGTAATACCACCACACAGCAACAAATAGTTAACGTAGTCGATAACACTCCTCCTCAAATTACCTTGGAGCAGCCATTTATAACGGTAAGTGCCAACCACCCAGATAGTAATAGTATTGATTTAGGAACTATTACGGCCACTGATCTTGTTGATGGTGTTTTAGCAGCAACAACAAATACGCTACTAAATGGTACTGTGGCAACGTTACCGATAGGTCAGCACACTATTATCTGGCAAGCGACAGATACCAGCAACAACCAGGTAACGACAGAACAAATTGTCAATGTGGTTGATACAACGCTGCCTCAGATAACTCTGGAAAATACGACGCTTACTGTCAGTGCTAGCTCTCAGAATAACAACAGTGTTGATTTAGGCGCTGTGGTAGCGAATGACGCCATCGATGGCGTCTTAACCGTGACGGCCAACATACCACTCAATGGCACGTTGGCAACATTAGCGGTTGGGCAACACGTTATTACTTGGCAAGCAACAGATGCCAATGGGAACACTGCTACTCAAGAGCAAACTGTTAATGTGCTCGATAGCACCCTGCCACAAATTACGATCACAAACGCTGTTATTACCGTCAGTGCTAGCTCTCCGAGTAATAACAATGTTGATTTAGGGACTGTGGTAGCAAGTGACTTAGTTGATGGAAATCTAATTGCCACTACGACCATTCCACTTAATGGCACAATAGCAACGCTGTCTGTCGGACAACATACCATCGTTTGGCAAGCTACGGATGCTAGTGGCAATACCGCTACTCAGGAGCAAATTGTCAATGTGGTTGATACCACGCCTCCTCAGATTACCTTAGAGAGCTCCGTGATTACGGTAAATGCGGATTCTCAAAATAATGCTGTTGATCTGGGTACGGTGACAGCAAATGACTTGATCGATGGATCTTTAATCGCCACTACCACGACACCATTAAGTGGCACAGCGGCAACACTAGCCGTTGGGCAGCACACTATCGTTTGGCAGGCGACCGATAGCAGTGGTAACACTGCTACTCAAGAGCAGGTTATCAATGTGGTTGATACCACCAAGCCACAAATTACACTCTCAAATACAGTACTCACGGTTAGTGCCGTGAACGCCAATAACAATAGTGTTGATTTAGGAACTGTCAGTGCTAGTGATGCTGTTGGTGGGGTTTTAACTGCAACATCCGATATACCATTAAATGGCACTGTAGCAATACTAGCGGTTGGACAGCACACCATTACTTGGCAAGCTACGGATGCTAGTGGTAATACGGCAACCCAAGAGCAGACTGTCAATGTAGTCGATACCACCTCACCACAAATTACACTGTCAAACCCTGTTATTAGAGTGGATGGTACTCACCCCGATAACAACAGTGTTGATCTGGGTACAGTGACTGCGACTGATCAAGTGGACGGTCTATTAAGTGCCACTACTGAGACCTCATTGAATGGTACGGTAGCAACATTGCCTATTGGACAGCATGTCATTTTTTGGCAAGCCACTGACGCTAATGGCAATACAGCTACTAAAGAGCAGATTGTTAACGTAATTGATAATACTCAAATTATTAACAACGATGACACCACTCCTCCACAGATTGTTTTGGGCAGCCCTGTTATTACATTCAATGCCATTAGCAAAGATAACAACAGTGTTGATTTGGGTAGTGTCATCGCAAACGATCTAGTCGACGGAGTTTTAACCGCCACAACAAGCACACTATTAAATGGCACAGTGGCAACACTAGCCATCGGACAACATACGATTGTCTGGCAGGCAACAGATACCAGTGGTAACACGGCAACCCAAGAGCAGACTGTCAACGTGGTCGATACCACACTGCCACAGATCACTCTTGAAAATGCAACGATTACAGTAATTGCCACGTCCAAAGAGAATAACAGCGTTGCGCTTGGTACTGTTTCAGCGAACGATTCGATTGATGGACCTCTAACCGCCACTACCAGTACCCCATTAAATGGCACAACAGCAAGTTTACCAATAGGCCAACACATCATTACTTGGCAAGCTACGGATGCTAGTGGTAATACGGCTACTCAAGAACAGATTATCAATGTCATTGATACTAAGCCGCCTCAGATTATCCTTTCACAAGCCATTATTACAGCGGCTGCTACTTCCCGAGATAACAATGAGGTTGATTTGGGCACTGTCACGGTAAATGACTCAATTGATGGCACGTTAACGGCCACTACCAGCACGCCATTAAATGGGACGGTAGCGACATTAGCGGTAGGACAACATACTGTTGTTTGGGAAGCTATTGATGCCAGCGGCAATCACGTCAGAACTGTACAAATTGTTAATGTTGTTGATACAACACCGCCACAGATAACACTTGAAAGCCCAACCATTACGGTCAATACAGACGCAATAAATAGCACTGTTGAGTTAGGTGATGTTGTAGCGAATGACCTGGTTGACGGTAGTGTTACTGCGACCGCCAATGTTCCACTGAATGGCACAGCAGCAACCTTGGCTGTTGGACAACACACCATTGTTTGGCAAGCAACCGATGCCAGTGGCAATACCACGACTCAGGAACAACTCATTAACGTCATTGATAATGCCTCACCTCAAATTACATTATCCAATGCGACCATTACGTTTAGTGCCAGCTCTAAGGATAGCAACCTTGTTAATTTAGGGCTTGTAACAGCGACAGACTCGGTTGACGGGGCAGTCACGGTTACCACAATTACACCAGTAGATGGCACGGTGGCAACACTACCTATTGGGCAACATATCATTGTTTGGCAAGCAGTCGATACGAATGGAAATACAACGACTAAAGAGCAAACTGTTAACGTCGTTGATGATATACCACCGCAGATTACGCTTGAGAATTCGATCATTACAGTCAATGCCAGCTCACCAGATGAGAATCATGTTGATTTAGGCACTGTTACCGCAAATGACTTAATTGACGGTGTATTGACTGCTACAACCAGCACGCCATTAAATGGCACCGTAGCAACACTAGCGGTGGGACAACATAGCATTGTATGGCAGGCAACAGACACCAGCGGTAATACTTCGACACAAACACAAACAGTCAATGTAGTGGGGTCGGAGTCTCCTGTTATTACGGTTAATGATGTTGTGGTTGAAGCAACGGGGAAAATAACAACGATTACCGAAGAAACACTCGCTAACTCGGTTTTCGCCAACGATGCCACTGATGGAGAGATAGATGCTATCCCGCAGATTTCTCTAGATGGGGCACTGCCTATTGGTACACATACCATTGTTTGGCAAGCAACTGATAGTGACGGAAACCAATCCGCCGCTTCACAGCTTGTAACCATTAAAGATACAACGCCTCCTGAGCTCTTCATTGATAACTTACAAGTGACCCTCAATGCAACGGGGGAGCTAACTACCATTAACACATCTGATCTAGGGGTCTCGGCCGGCGACTTGGTCGATGACGACATTAGTATTATTGGAGAGATCAACGGCAATGCCTTATCAAGCGACCTTTTTGAGTCAGGTATTTACTCCATCAACTGGTTTGCTCAAGATGACTATGGCAATAGGTCTAATGCACAAGAACAAACCGTCAGAATCATTCCTCTGGTTAATTACGGACCAGCACAATTAGTGAGCGCTGGAGACAGAGTGTCAGTCAGATTAATACTGACGGGACTAGCACCTGATTACCCAGTTAGCATTAATTATGAAATAGACGCCGATGCAAGTGAGGGTGTGTCAGACATAGATCACACAGCAACGTTTGGAACGCTCATACTTGAGTATCCAGAAACTGAAGGTACTTTTACATTTGATATTTCAGCATTTCCTGTCTTGAATGGTTTAGGTGAAGGAAAACTTGTCTTTAGTTTGGGTGAGTTAAACGGCGCTATAAAAGGTCCCAATGAGATACATACGGTAGACATTAAAAATGAAAGCATTCCAGCTGCAGTAGAGGGACAAGCTCTTCTACAAGGCGGAGAGCAGGTGTCTGCCTTTGTACCTGATGGCGGCTTGGCAACCATACTCATGTCAGACCCAACAGGAGAGCTAATATTTAGCTGGGTTGTAGGGAATGGGTTGACTGATCTTGATTCCAACCCAGATACGTATACATTTGATCCTTCAGCTGTCTCAGTAGGCAGCTACATTGCTGAAGTCAGTACGACAAATAGCAATGGGCAAATAGTTAATCATAACCTCTACTTCAATATCGCTAACACTTCACTAGACAATGTTATCGACAGTAATGGTAATGGTATCCCTGATGTTAAAGATATCGACTCATCAACGAATCTATTGCCTGTCAGTATTAATGATAACACCAACTTATTTTTATTAAGTGAAGCCGGAACTAAGGTTAAATTAGGATCATTTGCTACGGCCAGAGGCGACTATAATGCGATTGTACAGCCCGGTGAGAATGGCCTCCCGGCCATTTCGTCTGCTTACGCTTACGCTTTACACGCCTATAACTATCAAGTAAGTAGCATAGCGATTGGTGCTGCAATTGAGGTCATTATTCCTCACAGCCAACCGATTCCAGAAAGTGCTATTTACTTAGTCTTCAATAAAGACAGCAACATGTGGCTTCCTTTTGAGGAAAACTCACAAAATATAATCGCCTCTGCGCCTTATGATGGAAACTCTACGATATGCCCTCCACTTGGTGACAATCGTTATGTGAGTGGCCTAGTCGCTGGAAATTACTGTGTGTCCCTCACTGTTGTGGACGGGGGTAGTAATGATGCAGATAGATCTAATAACAGTACGATATCTAATGTCGGTGTTGTAGTTAGCACGATAGCGCCAACCAATACGGGAACCGGTAATAATAATGGCAGTGGCGGTAGTATCGTCCAAAGTGGCGGTGGTGGAGGGGGAAGCCTCCCATTAGACATTCTCCTGCTACTTGTATCGATGCTGCTATTTCAACGGTACATTAAGCTATTATCTTTACGAGTAGCCAGAACCAAAAGTTAGCGATTCTTCAAGCCAGTTGTCAGCCTTTAAAACGCTTTTTCGTTGTTTCTGCGCCTTTTTTTCAAGCCTTCGCTGAGCAATTCTGAAAGGCAGGTACTGTAAATAATTAGAGTGCCCTGAATATTCGAATACTTTGTTTATGCTTTTATAAGCAGCAGGTGGCAATCCTCCTTTAAGGATTTCATCATCTGATGATAGGAAAACTTGTACACTGCCAGGGTCTCCTTGTCTTGCACAACGACCCATTAGCTGTCTATCGATCCGTCCAGAATCATTTAGCCCGCTGAGAATAATGTGTAAGCCACCAAGGTTTTTGGAGTACTCATCCAGCTTAATATCGGTTCCTCTACCAGCCATGTTTGTTGCAATTGTCACACGGCCATTGATACCTGCTTCACGAATAATATCCGCTTCATCCTCATGCTTTACCGCATTGAGTAACTGGTGAGGGATACTGGCTCCGTCGAGCAATGCTGACAGCGTATTACTTTCCTGGATTGTCCTAACACCGATCAACACAGAGCGACTCATTCCATATAAGCCTTGAACTGATTGGATAATAGCCAGCCACTTTTCTTTTTCTGTCTTCCTAAAAATAATAGGCAAAGATTTCCTGTTTATCGGTTTGTGTGGAGGAATTAATAAGCTAGGTAACTCATAAATATTCCAAAACTCTGACGAAGATTCTTTTGCGGTACCTGTCATTCCACTCAAGCTTTTAAAATATCTAAAGAATTTCTGAAAGCTCATTCTTGCAACGGTTTCATTTGGATAGGTTATTTCGATCTCTTCTTTCGCTTCAACTGATTGATGAAGGCCATTACTCCAGGAACGGCCCGGTGTTAGGCGACCAGTAAATTCATCGATAATGATCACTTTGCCATCTTGCACAATGTAGTTTTTA
The DNA here is from genome assembly GCA_937929875.1 of uncultured Cocleimonas sp. Lineage (GTDB taxonomy): Bacteria > Pseudomonadota > Gammaproteobacteria > Thiotrichales > Thiotrichaceae > Cocleimonas. The sequence continues at coordinate 35,798 of CALFUP010000014.1, forward strand.
TCTCGGATAAAGAACTCTTTGGCGATAAGAGATTGAGTCACTAGCTCTTCTCTCCGATCTTTCCCATGCCAAAAACCATGGAGTGGAGCAGCAAGTTCTTTTAATTTTTCCTTTCCAGCTGTCGTTAACGTAATAGATCGATACTCAGCATCTACTTCATAGTCAATCGACAGCTGAAGCGGTGACGACAACCCCTTCGCAACTTTTACAGAATCTATAAATGCTTGGTTCTCTACAGGTGATGAAATGATTAGAGGGGAAATCGCTTCGTCTATTAAGATACTATCCGCTTCATCAACGATTACCGTATCAATACCTCTTAGTACAAGTCGATCGGTGCTTTGTCTATTGACCAAATTCCTAATCATTATCTGATCAGCTGTATGCTTTTGATTGAAAGCTAGGCGGTCTCTTAAGAAATCTGCCAGCAACTCTTTACTGGTCGTATAAACAATATGTGATTTATAGTGATTCCGCCGTTCGTCTTGGGACATACCATCAGTAACATAACCTACCGATAAGCCAACCTCGGCATAATATTCGGAAAACTCTAGCGCATCTCTCTCCGCTAGGTATGAATTAACAGTGAGTATATGGCAGGGTCTGTTTTTCCACCCTGTCAGCGTAGCGGCGATCGATGCTGTTAGGCTTTTCCCTTCACCTGTTGCCATTTCAACAAGATGCCCTAAATACAGGCCTAAAGCCCCTACAATTTGTTCTATATGAGGGCGTAGCCCCAAAGTACGCCGGCATACCTCAACTAATGTTGCCAATGCTGATAAAAGCTCTTTGTTTACCTTCAGATCGCTATAAGCTTTTCTTCTAAAGTAGGCCGCATGCTGCGCGACCTTTTGCTGCAGCTCTGTGTCCGTCAGTAGTTTTACTTCTCGCTCAACAATAGAATCAACTGTTTCTGCGTGGGATAAAAGCTTCTTGAAAATCACCGAACGTCTTTTGTATTGACCAACAAATTTATGAGCAATTAAATCCACACCCGTATGCAGACGTTTCGGAGTAGAGGTATGAAGTGAATGATATAGGTCGCTGGGCTGTTGAATCATAATTGAAATCTGTTCTGTAGCAGCTGTCGTAACTTTCGTTCCCACTGCCATAGCAACGGTGTGGAGCCTATCTGAATCCGTACTAACCCCGACTGACCGTGCAGCACGAGGTTATCCTCGTCATTTTTTAGCTTTGCAATAATACGGAAAAATGGATCTTGTGATTCATTCTGTTTGTCAGGCTGTTGAGACACTGCAATGTCTCCACCACCATGCCAACCCAAAGCTGGGGAGGGCAGCATTTTCTGATCGTGAGGGATCATTTCGAAGCCGTCAATTTGTAACGTTTTAGTACTTTGCCCGTTTAACTTAACCTCGACATCAGAGGTTTCTGTCATGAAGATCCTTGAGGCATCCTCCTGCGATATAACCGCAGTAAAAAGTAAATTATCTTCATCAATCACAAAACCAATAGATGTTCCTCTTCTTACCCAAGTATCCCTTATCTCGTTGATTTGAGGGGATACCCAACGGCCGTCCTGTTTTGCTTTGATAACAAGAGATTCAATACGTTTATCGATCTGAGTCATTTTATTAACGAGAGACTTCTTGCGCTCGAGGATAGGATTCATATCAGAGATATTTTGGAATCTGGACTTACTCTCTTGGTTAAGTATTTCATCCCATTGGGCCTCTAACACCCTTTTTTCCTGATCAAAATTCCTATTCTTTAGCGTCATTAGAGGATCACCTTTCCTGACCATCTGCCCACTTGAAGTGATCACTCGATCAATATACCCATCTACCTCAGTCGTAACATTCAAATAATCAGCAGATTCAACCACTCCCGGCGAGCGGAAGCTATCTGAGACTGGGATAAATGCCAAAAGCGAGACGATAAGTCCAAGCAGCAAAACACTGTGAATAATTGCTTGCATACGATTTCTTTCCAATGTCGGACTTGTAAGTAAGAATTTTACTAATGAGTAGGGTGGTTTAATCAACCATAAAAAAGACATAAAGATAGCCATCAATATGCCTATGATAAGGTATTCATTCGCGACAAAAAGCACAATCGAAGTGAATAATATAACCCTGTAAATAGTTGATATTATTGCATAAAATATCATCCAAAATGACTCTGTTCTGTTAACAGAGGGCGCTGTTATATTCTTTATTTTTAGAAGGTATTTCTTTCCTACATGAAAGATTTCTTGCTGTGCTTTAGTATATAAATTAGGAATATCAAGTAGATGAGACAACATGAAATAGCCGTCAAATCTCAGTAATGGATTTGCGTTGAACAGCACGGTAGATACCGAAGCTACAAATATCATGTTGTAGGCTAGGCTATTGATAGTGCCTGGTGCGGTATTAGCCCAAACTAGTACCGCGATTGCCGCAATGAATAACTCAACCACCATCCCCGCTGCCGCAACAAATATGCGTTGCCGCCGGCTTCGAAAACTCCAACTGGATGTGGCATCCATATAAGGAAGGGGTACAAAGATTATTAACATCACACCTAGAGTGTGTACCGCCCCCCCGTAATATCGGCACACATAAGAATGCCCTAACTCATGTAGAGTTTTAATGATCACCATGCCAATATAAAGAAGAACTAGATTACTAGGTGCCAATATCGCATTAGTCTGATCAAACAGCTTATCGACATTTTCAATGGCTACTTTGGAGGCTAGTAAGATCAAGGTAATCCATACAGCAAAGCCACCGTAGCTAAATAAAAACTTCAGATAAGGTAGTGTTTTCTTGAGGAAAACATCCGGATCAACGAGAGGTATCTTCAAAAACATGAAGCTCAGGAGTTGTGCATTTAACTCCTTTGTCTTGCGCTTTTTATAACGATTAAAAAAGCTATTGTTGTCAGACTTCGAGTCATAATAAAGCATATTAGAGACATGAAGCTGAGTCAGCAGCTGCATCACATCTTCTTGGCCTGGAGAAGCCTCCGGGTTTAAAGCAATAACTTTTTCCCACGTCTCCTCTATGGTGCTGCCAATCTCCATATGGGCAACAAAGTGATAAGCATTGGGTTTAATCCTAAAAAACTGATTATTGAAGGTATCATTCAACACATACCAAATTTCTTGCTGGTAAACCTGTTTCTGTATCTTCACCGCAGGGCTCAAACACGCTTTGACATTGGCGATGCGATGCCATGATTCACTAAATGTTTTACCTTGAGACATACGTGATTATCACCACCAAAGTTTTAAGTAGATGAAGTCAATTGTCTTCTTGAACATGATCCACAGCATGCTATGAGAGCCGGCATCTAACTTAGCAATACCCGTCATGCCTGGTCGCCACCAATTCATAGGTGATTCATTCAATGTCCCTTTTGCAACAAACTTGTTAGCCTCGTTTTTTATGATAGACACTGGGACGATCTGCTCAACCGTGATTGGATAATCGTATTTTGGCTCAGTTATAAAAACAATATTACCTTGTGTCCCCTTTTTAATTTCGTTGATATATTCCTCATCAACTTCGAGTTCAACATATAGGTTTTCTATCGAAGCCATTTTATAAAGAACATCACCCTTTTTCACTGGTGCGCCTATCATCTTGTCCAGCTCACCTTCTACAATGACGCCATCATTCTTAGCCAAAATAGAAGAGTTATTAATGTAGAACTGAATTTCTTTCAGCTTTTCCACTGACTGTTTCTTAAGTGACGACGCTATCTTCATGTCGGCAAGTTCATCACTGATTAAGTGCTTCCTTTGCTCTCTTTCATACCTAGAGATATCAGCAGTCAAAATAGATTCTTGGATTACCAGCTCTTCAACATCAAGATCTAACACTGGACTCCCAGCTTTTAGGCTATCTCCAGCTTTGACATAAACAGCCTTCACATAGCCATCAAATGGTGCCGGCATAAACACCATGTTCTCTGTTTTTATAATGAAAGATGCTTCAACTCTATATGGGTAGGGAATCAAGGCTAACAATAGCAAGGCGACTATTGACGTAATCAGCAATAACTTCTTGCCGGTATGCCTAACCCCCAGAAAGGAAGAGAAGAAGCGCTTAATGCCATGAGTTATCTTGGATCCAAACCATCTACTTGAATACTTTAAGTCTGCAAGCCTTCGGACTGCTTGATCTGCTAGAACCCTTAAGCCTTTAGTTTCTTGCTCACCAAATTCGACAGCTCTTTCACAAGTAAGAACCGCAATGGATTTTTCATCTAAGCGCAAAGGTATCGATAGAATATTCTCAACGCGTTGTTGTGCTGAGAATGCTTTATGAGAAAGCGTAATTAAACTAGATTGGTTAGTTCTTGAGGGATAATGTATTTCTGTATCCTGGTCGAGTGATTCTTCCATCGCTTGACCAAGTAACTTTAGTATTTCAGTCTTTTTGTCGAATTTTTCTATGTGGCTAATAGCCTTGATTTCAACATATGCACCTTCTTGCCACCCAAGGCTGACACGGCTACATTGATATTTTGAGGCTACTTCATTACAAATAATCATTGAGGCCTCAACAAAATGACGACTATCGTTCAGTAGTGTCATAATGTCTAGCGTATCAATTACTTGGACAATGCCATGTTTAGAGCGATTAATATGACTCTGATACGACATGGGAATGTCAGCATTTAGCAGGTATCTTTCAGAAAAATTTGAGTGGTCACTTTGCTTACTAAAATCAACTAAAAAAGCAATTACAGAGTCTGGACTGGACCCTTTCACAGGTATAGAACCTGCTACTAAAGTCAGCTTGCTATCTCCTAACTCATTAGCAAAATTCCTATCAATAGCCTTATCAGCAATGGATATTAGCCTTTGCTGTGCATTTGAAATATTACTGATAGGAACCTGATTACTAGTTGGAGAGAGGATTACCGCCCATGAACCGGTGTCTTTTTTTTTAATAAAAAGCAGGATTCAGCATTCAAGAACTGATTGAGAGTGTCTAAATAAGTACCCCAGAAACTTTTAGCATCCCCTTCAAACCCCCTGAGACCCCTAAGCTTTTCTAATACAGTAACCCGGTTATTATCTATGATTAAATTATTCATATTAATTCAGTTTTAATGTGCCAGAGACACCTGGCAATATATTCAATTTCGAGTTATCAAATACAAGCTTTATCTTCTTTAATCCACTGGAAGCATCAAGAATTGGAGCAACATAAGTAACCGTTCCCCAGACATTAACTTTTTCTCCTTCCCCTAGACTGATTTTCATTTTCTGCCCTTTTTTGACATTCTCTCCCAAGAACCCTTCAACATTTATGATGAATAGCCCCTTCTTAGGATCAGATATTGTGGCTATCTTATTATTGTCACATAACTCGCCCACATGAAGATTTATGCTAGTTATAACGCCATCGATTGGCGATCTAACAACATGCTTTCTACGGCGCTCGACAGCAGCCTCATACTCCATCTTTTCCCGTCTTTTTGATTCCTCTAAAATCCTTCGCTCGCCAGATGCTAACTCCTGCTCCAGCTTTTTTTGCTGATACTCTTGTCTACTGATAGATCCAGTAAGACTGAAAAGTCTATAAGCCGACTTAACTTGTTTCGCTAGTATTTTCTCTTTAGCTCTTGCCGCCCTCAAATTAGCATACGACTTCCATATCAACTCTTTTCTTTGTGACTCCAGCCGTATTTCATTGTCATTTAGTTGAAAAATTATTTGATTCTTTTTTACAAAATCGCCCTCTTTATAGTTAACTTTACTAACATATTCAGACACTTGGCAAGATAAGTGAACCTCAGAGAATGACTTTGTAAAGCCTAAAAAATCACTTTCATTTGCATATGAAAGGCTGGGCAGCAACAAAAGTAAAAAATATAGTTTTAGGTGTTTCATAGATATGTCTCTAAGCGGGTTGTTTAATAGTAAAAATTAATCTTCTATAGTTTTCTAAAAAATGGCTACTCTAAGTTAAATTTCGACAGTAACGTTCCTTCTTCAGCCCATAGCGATATCAATAAACGGTGGTACGAAACCTTAGCTGTCACTAAATCTTCTTTGGCTCGATTGAGTTCAAGCTCTTGTCTGAGAAGACTATTTAACGCACGATCGCCTGATTTTTTTTCAATCAAAAACGCATTATGAATATGCTTCTCTTGACGAAGAACCACTTGGTTCTTCCTTATATCTTTCCCAGCAATATCAAGTTGACGTACAACGGCTAGAATCCTATTTCTAATCTCGTTTTCCTTGCTTCTCAGTAAAGACCTAATGCGGCGCTCTCTAAGTTGAGCTGATCGTTGGTTGCCTTGTGCAGACCTCTTATCTAGTGTGGTGCTGAACTCTAAACCAACATACCAAGAATCGTGCTTATTGCCGGTTAAGGAATAGGTATCGTTCCTTAAGGCATTCTTGCCGTATGATAAATTTAGATCCAGTTGTGGGAGGCGTTTGTTTCTTTCAAAGTTGATTCTTACTTTTTCTTGTTGTGATTTTAACTGTAAAGAAAGAATGCTAGGGCTTTTCATCAAAGCCCTCTGAATACTATGTTCATGTGAGTAGTTAGATCGCTGAAAAACCAGTTTGTCCTGAGCTTTAACAACTGAGTTGAATGCACCACCAAGTAACAATTGACTTGCTATCGACGACTGCTCCGATACAAACCGTTCAGCTTCTGAAACCTGAATCTTCCTTCGTGTAAGTGCTGCTGTAACACTATTATGCTCTAGGCGGGCCGAGTAGCCTTGCTCAATTCTAAATTGGGTATCTTTTAGGATTTTTTCTAGTAAAGAGGCTGATTTCTTACGGATGTTTAGCCTTTCCTGAGCAAGAAACAAGGACCAGTAGACATCTGAAGAATTTCGAATGGTATCACTGAGGACTTTCCGGTAATTTTGATACGCGACATCTCTTTCAACATCTGCAATCGCTATCCTTACTTCCGTCTCGGAATATGAGCCTTTTCCTCTGAGAAGAGGCTGTGAAAAGGATACACCTATAAATCCTCTTCTTTCATTATCAGCTGCTGCTTCTGGTTGCTTGTTATTATCTAAATTAACTATCGAAGCTGATAACTTAATAACACCTCCAGTTTTAATCTTCTTTTCAACTCCAACAGCAAAGTTCTCATTTCGCTCATCATAGAATGTGAGTCCAGCTTCAGTTGTCTGACCAAACAAAGCAGCAGATTGACTTTCGCTCGCAGTATTTGGTGTTTTATTCTTTTCTATCCCTATTTGAGACGTTAACTTGGCTGAATAGTCGTGATGGACGTTTGAAGCATCTTGTTTTGCAATTTCCCATTCGAGGTTGGAATCGATAATGCTGCTGTTACTAACCAAGACAGTTTCAATGAAATCTCTGTAGCTAAAAGCTTTTACATTTGCGTGAGAAATGTTTGATGCAATGATTAATATGATTAAAATATTAAACTTAAACATATTTAGTCCATGAATTCATTTATTGGGGAGGAGATTGGCTTACCTTTTTCACTTCTGGCCGTTTGTAAAACCAAGAATAACAACACCATCAGTCACAAAATTAAGACCATTTATCGGATGTCACAATAGCATAAAAATCACCCTACATTAAGAGAATAAATTGTTTATATAGCAATCATATAGACCTAATATAGACTAAAAATGACTTCCTGAATTTCTTTGATTATTAATTAAACACAATTTTTAGTCTATTTTTTATATTCGAATATAGCATATGATAAAGGACGTTATCATATGCTATATTTAGCTGAACAATATTGAGTGCATCACAAGTAATAAAATGAAAATTGTAAATTTGACAGCAGGAAATTCTCTTACCGCCAACTTGGGAAATACTAATGTGCCAATTACTATTTCCCAGGTTGGTGAACAAGCAACTTATCGTTATGTGGAGTTTTTCACAGCCCAGATTAGAAATAAAAATACGCGGCGATCATATTTAACAGCAACCACGCAATTTTTCGATTGGTGCCAAATAAACAACTTATCACTAGAAGCTATCCATTCAATCCACATTGCTACTTATATTGAAGGACTCCAACAACACTTATCAGCTCCAACAGTAAAACAACATTTAGCTGCCATCCGTATGTTATTTGACTGGTTGGTTACTGGTCATATTGTCTATAACAACCCAGCAACATCTGTACGCGGACCAAAGTATGTTGTTAATCAGGGTAAGACCCCTATTCTCACATCCGATGAAACCCGAGAGCTGTTTAATAGTATTCCAGCAAACTCAATAATCAACTTAAGAGACAGAGCCTTGATTGCTGTCATGGTGTTTACTTTTGCGAGAGTTACAGCTGCGGTATCAATGAAAGTTAAAGATTATTACCCTGAAGGAAAACGTTGGTGGGTACGTCTGCACGAAAAAGGTGGGAAAAGGCATGAAATGCCAGCACATCACACTTTAGAGCAGTATTTGGATGAATACTTAGATGCAGCAGAATTGCGTGGTAACCCTAACACTCCTCTATTCAGAACGTTTAAAGGTCGAACTGGAAAAATGACAGAAAACCAAATGATTCAAACTTATGCCTGGCAAATGATTCAAAAAAGAGCATTACTTGCAGGTATTAGAACTAAAGTTTGCAATCACACATTCCGAGGTACTGGCATTACAACCTACTTAAGTAATAACGGCACACTTGAAAAAGCACAGCAAATGGCAGCTCACGAATCCCCTCGTACAACTAAACTCTACGATCGTACCAACAATGCTTTATCGTTAGATGAAATCGAGAAAATCATCATATGAGTATATGAGTATATGAGTATTAACCTTAGCATAGGCTACCACTCTTTAACATACTGCTGAGTAACTGACTGCGAACAAGTCATTTCAAACACCTACTAACCGTTGCACTGTTGGTGCAGCATTAAGTCAGAGATCTGTTAAGTGGAGACACTTAACGTAAATGAGTATATACTCATTTACTCATTTACTCATATGAGGATCTAATGATGGATAAAACCAGTCCTACTATCATTGCCGTACTCAACCAGAAAGGCGGCTCCGGAAAAACCACTACCTCCACCAATCTAGCCTTTGCTCTTCAACAGGCTGGATCTAAAGTTTTACTCATAGATTCTGATCCACAAGGCAGCGCCCGGGATTGGAACGAAGCCAATGGTGGTGAATTAATACCCGTTGTCGGAATGGATCGTGAAACTTTACCTGCTGACTTGAAAGCGATACAGAGTGGTTATGATTTTGTAGTTATTGACGGAGCACCTCAAATTGCAAAGCTTGCAGCCGCAGCAATAAAGGTTGCGGATATAGTTATTATTCCAGTACAGCCCAGTCCTTATGATATCTGGGCAGCCGCTGACTTAGTCGAGCTGGTAAAAGCACGCCAAGAGGTAACTGATGGCCAACCCTTAGCAGCGTTTCTAATTAGCCGAGCGATCACCAACTCAAAACTATCCGGAGAAGTTAAGGAAGCCTTACAAGAGTATGGTTTTCCAGTGCTAAAAAACGGCACAACCCAGCGAGTTGTATATCCAACCACCGCGAGTATTGGTGAAACAGTATTTTGCCAGCCTGCCAGCCCTGCGGTTAATGAAATAGAAGCTATTGCCGAGGAAATATTGGAGATGTTGCCATGAGCCTAAAATCAGCGCTTGCCGCAAAGAAAAACCGTTCGACTAAACAAAAAGACGCAGCACTTCAAGAAATAATCAAAGAACCTATGAAACGCTTAAACGTCAATATCGCAGAATCAAAACTTATGCAGTTTAAAGCAAAGTCTGCAACAGAAGGGAAGGACATGTCGACACTAATCCATCAGTGGGTTAATCGATATCTTGAGGAATAATAAAATATGAGTATATGAGTATATGAGTATATGAGTATATTAATCAAACAAGTCTTTGTTTAATATACTTTTCTGAAAAGGCTAAGAACGCGGCATCAGGGTTTTTAGGTACTTTCTTACCTCTGGCCCAATCACGCCATATAGCTTCAATAGGGTAGGGGTCATGCCCATGATACCGCGCTTTAAAGTGCTCAAACGTTTCAGTTTTCAATGGAGGAACAGTATCTTCCTCTCGCACACTAATCCCATTAGCTGCAGCAATGAACACCACCATATTATCTTCAATATACACATCATAATCTGGTAAATGCTGGTGTTCACAGATTTTTTTCAGCATACCTTTAAAGTTTCGTTTAGGGCTATTTGAACCACATTTCTTTTGTAGCAAATCGATATTTATTCGCCATTCTTTCTGAGCACCACAATGCTTACGTGCAACTTCGTACAGGCGCCTCTCTAAGGGTTTCCTTAACCTAAAATACTGTGGGCTAAGTGTCAGCACTTCATTCGATTCAATCGCATTGAATAACCAATCGGAGAGAGTGATCCCCCATTCTAAAATGCGCCCATCAAGCTTTGTTTTCCGGATAGTGAATGTCTCAATTAAACCAAAACCATGTGTGATTTCTTCGTTTCCTGTACGTATTCCCGTTGTAAGCGTAGTTCCCCTCAGGCGGGTAAGGGCATCTTTAAGACCTTTGTAAGCTTGACCATTAGTCATACGATTAGAGAAAACCAGAAAGTCATGTGCGGTGAACGAGACATGCTTGCTGTAAGGTTGATTAGTGTTTTTCGCTGCCATAATTTGGCTAACCGCAAAAATCAAAATATCCTTATCACTGATTGTTGCTAGGCCTTTAGCGCTAGGTGTAATTTCAAACCAGTTATGACCATGCTCATAACGCCGTATTTTGGTATCTGGCTTGGTTGATAGTGAAAAAATGGGATGTTCCATTGACGCCATATCATCTTTTATATGGGCATCAGCCATGTCACAGATGAACAAATCTTTCTCAGGATGCCTCATTGGCAACAGCATCTCATTCATTGGCTCAACATCCCTACCCTTGGCATAACATTAACGATATTTCAGGCGAAGTATACCGTTCCGGCACAAAACCACAAGGCTTTCGATATTTCAAGTGCAGACTTTCGATATTTCAAGTGCAGACTTTCGATATTTCAAGTGCAGACTTTCGATATTTCAAGTGCATGCGATTTTTTAAGTGTTTGATTTAAATAATAAAAAACAGCTTTTTTTTACCCTTAACACTGTTTTAACACGTTTTTAACTATATTTAACACAGAACTACCTGTGGATAACTTTGTAAGTCATTGATTCTTCGTAGATGAGAGTAAAAATTAACCTCCGCTATAAGCTTTAAACTGCACTTAGTTAATCAATTTTCTGCACTCGATTATTCACAGAGTAAAGAAGATGATTCATCTCATAAGTAAACCTCATTGGCTGAAAAAGTACCCCTAATAATATTTTGTGTATAGATAATCAGCTAATTTTAAAGTATAATTTTCCACCATACGTATTTTTTGTGCGTTTTATATACAATTCAGTGGAATTACATGAGTCAATCAGATAACCAATTCAAGTTGGACCAGCTGGAGCAAATTTTGCTCTTGTCAGCTGATCCCTTACTTGACCTTGGTAATAATCTGGACAAAAAAGACCATGAATTAAATATAACCAGTATTAATATACAGACCGAATCTGTATCAAATAATATTGATCTTATATCTGAAGATTTTAATGAAGACGATATATTTTCTGATTTATTAGACGAATCAGAGAATATTCATTTAACACCGGATGAAGAACTAAATACCGATTTAATAATAATTGATGAGAACGATACTCTCTCAGGAACAGGTACTTCAAACGCAACAGTTATAAATGATGGTATTTTCTCACCAGGTAATTCTCCTGGATACCAATCTCATGATAATTTCACACAAAGTTCCAGTGGAACATTAATTATTGACGTTGAAGGTAATACTCCTGCAACTCAAACCGATACCAATAATAAATACGATCTAATTGAGGTATCAGGTTCCGTTAGTTTAAACGGAACTCTTGATATAGACACAAATAATATAAACTTCACACCTACGCTTGGTGAAAGTTATGAGTTTATTACAGCTAGCTCAATAACAGGTGATTTCCAAACCTTTAAAGATCTATATATTGGTGAAGGGCTTTATTTCAAACCTGTAAAAACAGATACCTCTTATAGTTTAGTCGTAACTGAGCTTCCTTATCTATCCGCTTGGGTAGATGTTCAAAACTCAATAGATAGTTTCAGTAACATCCAAAACATCGATGATGTTTTATCAGTATTCTCAAATAAAATAACAACAGTCACAGTAAATGGTGTTTCCCTTGATATAGAAGGGCAATCAATAAGCGGTGACTTTACTATTTCATCGGTCGTTAGTAATAACGGAGTAGATGGATATCTCCTAACTACATCTAATTTAGAAACAACATTAGGCAGTAGTAGTACTGGTATATCATTTGAAAATGGATCAGGTAGTTTATTCTTAACAAACGATGGTTTTGTTGGGAATATTTCCGGTGATATAACTTTAGGTTCAGGAGTTAATGATTTAAGTATTGTTTCAACTAATAACAATTTAATAATAAACAGCTTAAATTCAGACATTAATGATAACGTTGAAGTAAATGGTACAACCCATGATTTTAACGTTTCAAAGAATACATTCGAAATACAATCCACCGCGATTGTAACTGTTACTGATTTCGTAAAGGTGAGCGGAAGCTTTGTCTTTAAATCGGTGACGCAAGGTGTCTTTGCTACAGGCAACAATGTTGACGTAGTAATGGGCATAGACAGCGCAGCCCACGTGAAAATTCTAAACGCTGCGCTCTACTCCTTTGTAACTGCTGACGGGGACCTGGCAATCGATGCAAGTGGTGAAGCTTCTATTAGTTCTGGAAGCAACAACGACTTGTCTCTTTCTAGCAGCACTAGCAATGCCGCAGGAACACTAGCGTTACAGTACAATTCAACAGGATTAGCCCTCAACGAAAATGTGGGAGGTCATTTCTTTGTCCTTGCAAATAATGTTAAAAAAATCCAAGCAACGGACTTAAAACTAACTTTTTCTGAGTTCATCAGCGTCACAGGGTCATTCACCTTTGAATATGACAGTGTTGATAGTACTCACCAACAAATTCTGATCAGCGGATCATCTGTAAGTATCCTACTGGAAGTTAATGGCATCGGTTTGCAGATCAGTAATGCAGACTTTGGACTTGCTCTCTTCAACACTAACGGATCAGATTCTGGATACGTGTTCAAAACTGCGAACGGGTCAGTTGAGTTAGTTGGCTTAAATGACATCACAGTAAACTCTGGTACAGGTGTTGCAGAAATTAATAACACTGGGGCAGCTATAAGCAGTCTTATTGTTGGTGGTATTGATTTGAGTTTAGCGTCAGATGTAAAACATATATCACTAACATCCCTTATTTTTGTTGTTTCAGACTTTGTAACAATTAATGCGAATTTCTCAGTAACAAAAATTAACAATAAAATATTAGCAACGAGCTCTGGAAGTTCTGCATCCTTTAAAGTTGGAAACAATACAGCGACAATTAACAATGTTACTATTGGTTGGTTAATAAATAGTAACGGCTATGCAATTTATGCAAATGGTGATTTATCTTTATCAGGGACTTCTGTTTTAGATTTTTCCATTGAAAATGCATTAATAAAAATAAATAAAACAAATTCAATTGTTAGCGAATCATTCAGTAATGGAATTAATTTATCTTTCATTGCAGGTCAAGAAAACTATTACTCAATATATTCAGAAAGCGTTTCTTTAAATGTTCTTAATATATTTACTCTAGAAGCAGAAGAAATTTACTTTGAAAAGAATAATGATGGAACGAATTCAAAAACGCTAATCACAATTAGAGATGCAAACATATTCCTCGGCGTTACTACTAATGGTAATAAAATTGGTATCGGCGCTAGCATCGTTAATCTAGGAATAGTTATATACGATAATAATACTGGATTAGCTATATCATCAGGGATGGGAAGCGTTCAGACATTTGGCTTATCAGGAAGTTTCTATTTTTATGGTTCATTAGGGCTTAATATTAATACAACGGGTAAGGTTGTAGATGAGAGCTTTAATGATATTTCAATATCATACGGCGACACTTCAGATGTAATTATTATACTAGGCCAGCTATCCATTAGAGTTTCTTCGTTTGTAACATTAAGTGGTTCGTTCTCATTTGATAAACAAGGATCACCAGGTAGTACTGTGATCATTATCAATACCCTAAACGCAAACATTTTTATGGGTAACCCTGAGCTTAGTGTTCAAGCATTGAATATTAATCTCAGTGCGACTATTTACCTTAGCTCTGGAAACTTCGCATTTGCAGCCACAGCAAGTGATTACTACATTAATGGGTTACCTTGGTTAACACTATCAGGTGGTAGTCTCGAGATTCAGTACAACAACACCAGCGCGGCCCAAGACCTGACCCTCAACGGCGCTACCGTCTCAGTTGCTAGTGGCACCAGTGCCTTTAGCGGCACCAACTTAGTCTTTAGTGTGAGTGAGTTTGTTGAACTGCGGGGCGACTTCAGCTTCAGCCGAACCGGTGAGGACAGTGATACTGAAATTCAAATAGGGGCCGTCAATGTATCTGCCTTTATCGGGAACAATGAAGGCACCGCC
>CALFUP010000015.1 GCA_937929875.1 uncultured Cocleimonas sp.
GGTCGAGTAAGATAGTTACGGAAGAAATAGATATTAATCAATGCAGTGATAATGTTGATTAGACCAATGGCGAAAGATGATTTTAATAAGCCTAATTGTGGCAATAAAAAGAGAGGAAAGGCTACAGCACCAATAAGGCCACCAACATAATCCAACGACATTACATTCGCGATTGAATCTTTCATACTTTGTTTATGTGAAAGTATTCCCATCAGTAAGGGAATTTCCATCCCTACCAAGGCACCAATGATAAAAATCAAACAAAACATCACTGTGCTATATAAAGAATGCACATAAGGAAATGCCATCAAAAGCAATAAACTGGAGATACCACCAAACAGTGAAATGGCGATTTCAACATTAATGAAATTTTGGATTTGGTTATCGTTTAAAAGCTTAGATAGATAAGAGCCTACCCCCATTGCAAACATGAATAAGCCGATCGTTAATGAAAACTGATATACGCTATTGCCTAAAAGATAACTAGAGACGGTACTAATAATTAACTGATAAGCAATACCGCACAGGGCAACAATTAAAATCGAAAATAATAAAATAGCCGCTTGTTGTTTACTGAGTTTGGAATAAATATGCACGATGATGTTTTATTTCGTTTTGAATGTTCAGAAGTTGTATTGAGTGGTAATTTAGATTTTTAACAGATAAAAAAATGCCCTCTGGGTTAGAGGGCATCTTCTACTGTCTTTTAGAGATTACTTTCCGCGAGAGTGGCTTCCAGAACCAGAGCGTGATCTAGCTCTGCTTGGTGTTCCACGAGCAGTCGTTTTACGCGCTGCTGGACTTGTACCTGTTGCACGTTGACGACTTAGCATGCTACCAATCATATAGCCCATTAATAAACCAGAACCTGAAAACCCAGACTCACGAGATTCTTCACGATTGGTTGCTACTAAACGATTGTTTTCGCTATCTACTTCCATCAAGAATAAGCTTTTTTCGCCTTCGTCCTGAATACCGTTTTTATTGACGTCATCAAAACTGAGTAGAGCACCATTTTCTTGTGCTGCAACGCCAAGAGGATTTGGGTTAATTGGTGGCTCAGCAGCATTCAAACCTTCGTTGTATTTAACCGCAAATTTTTCTAAAGCATTTGCTTCGGTTACGTCTGGCGTATTTTCAAAATCACTAGCTGTATCTGAGGCTATACCCAAGGCACGATCTAATTGTGCAGTACCTGCCCCATTTTCTTTATTTCCATTAAGAAAGGAAAAGACGAGAAAAACACCTACGATCGCGATTAGTCCAAATTTTAAATTATTTAACATGAGTAATTCCTTTAACTTTAATTCATTCTTTAATTTGTTTTCAATATTTAATAAAACTTACAAAAATATTAACAACAGACTATATAACGTATTTTACAAGGTCTTTTATAAGATCTTTTATAAGGTATAGGTGAAATGTTCTTCATGAACACCATCTTCAAAATAGTCAGTTAAGATACCTGACTGCTTAAAACCTGATGCTATCAGAGTTTCTCTTACCTTGCTGTAATTATGTGGAAAAGACAAAAATATTGCTCGTGCTTCATCTTTTCTTGCTTGTTGAATACCGATGCTGACATCTTTACTAGTGAAGACTTTATCGGCTTCATCGTGCCAGCCAAAACTATATGCACCATCGGTATCTCCAATTTCATAAACTGCATTGAATTGGACTGGGCAATTTTCATCAGCGATTAATTGTGCATCAGTTGCTTCTGAATTCAAGCGTAAACTTAAAATCGTTTGCGACTCACCTTCGTCGTAATAATCTTTGTGTATTATTTCTTCTTTAAAACCAAGCGACTTGTATAGATGCAAGGCAGCGGCATAAATAGCACCCTCTTCTTCATCGACATAATCGCTCACTTTAACGAACAACATTCTACCACCTTTGTCTTTAAGGTGTTGAATAAGCTCAGTTAACATAAGGCGACCATTGCCTTGATTGGCATAATCGTCATGTACATAGGTCCAACTAAGCCAATGTGTTTCATCGCAAGCGGGGGGAGTTTGATAGCCAGTAACTCCGATAACTCTGTCATTCACTTCCATGACGAAGTTATCCATTGTGCCTCCAATTTCTTGGTAGCTCTCTAATGCCTCTTCTGCATCTTCATCGTCTTGAGATTCGATTACTTCAAATACAGGACGTATATCTTCTGGCTGCATTTCTCTTAAATGGTTCATTGCTATTCTCTAGGCTTTTTTTGTGAAACGTCGTTAGTTAAAAGTTTTGTGATGATTTATTTATTTATTGAATGAATTAAGAATTAAGGTTGTTACGCAACGACCTTTCCCCTCAAATGTTCGGTTATTTCTATATTGTCAGTGTTAAATGCTACTTTGAAGACAGGTATAACCGCGTGTGGTTTAGTCTCTCCACACATAAAAATATCTAAAGCGGCATAATCACGCTCTGGCCAGGTATGAATACTTATATGTGATTCGGCCAATACCGCAACGCCAGAAACTCCACCATTCGGAGTAAAATGATGCAGATGTATATGTAATAAAGTGGCACCACTGACTTCCACTGCTTTTCTCAAAGCTGTTTCAATATGTTCTAAACTATCTAAATTTTGTGCATTCCAACAATCTAGAAGTATATGAGTACCTGCAAATTCATAACCATCGCATTGCATGAACATATCTTGAGAATTATCCTCATCAATATGTCTTGGCCACTCATTTTTTTCAGTACTATTTACGTCTTTATTCATGGTTATACATTTAAGAATTTAATTTTCAATTTAGAAGGCATTTAAGGTTTATTCAATCAAATAAATGTCACCCCCCTACTTTTTAATCATTGTTAGAGACCTTTACACGAGAGAATGGCGAGATATAAAATAGCGTAATTTCAACTATTGTGCATAAAATTGAGCTTGATAGCAGGGCTACTGAGCGAATTTTTAATAGAATAGAAGGAATTTAAGCAGTTTTTATCCGCCATGTCTCTCATGCAAAGGTCTCTGTTAACTTAATTAATAAAAACGATCAAAAAGTGGGGGGGTATCTTTTTAAATAAACATTAAGTCCTCGTTGTTTGAATGATATCGTTTGAAACTATTATTTGAATATCAATATTTTGCATTTTCCAAAGCAGCAATGCGTTCTTCTAATGGTGGATGAGTCATGAATAATTTTTTCATTCCATCTCCTAATCCACCAGCGATTCCAAAGGCTGCCATTTCACCAGGAAGATCATGCGGTTGATTCACTTGTTGTAACTTTTTTAGTGCTGCAATCATTTTTTCACGTCCTGCCAATTCTGCTCCACCTTTATCGGCATGGAATTCACGGTAACGTGAGAACCACATAACGACCATATTTGCTAAAAAGCCCAGCAACACTTGAGCAATCATCGAGACGATAAAATAGGTTGCACCAAAGCT
This sequence comes from uncultured Cocleimonas sp., assembly GCA_937929875.1. Classification (GTDB taxonomy): domain Bacteria; phylum Pseudomonadota; class Gammaproteobacteria; order Thiotrichales; family Thiotrichaceae; genus Cocleimonas. Next base: position 3,401 of record CALFUP010000015.1, read on the forward strand.
GCTACCGCCACCTTGTCGATTACCTGACAGTATAGAATTGACTAAATGAGCAATCATACGTGAGAAGAAGATCACAAAAGTATTCATCACACCTTGTAAAAGGGTTTGTGTCACCATGTCACCATTAGCCACGTGTGCCATCTCATGACCCAACACAGCTTCTACTTCGTCTGCTGTCATATGTTGCAATAACCCCGTGCTGACCGCAACTAAAGCATTGTTTTTTCGAGCGCCGGTAGCGAAAGCATTGGGTGAGTTTTCGTGGAATATACCTACATCAGGCATATCAATGCCAACTTTCTCAGCTTGGCGTTGTACCACATTAATCAACCAGCGTTCTTGTTTCGATGTCGGGTTTTCGATGAGTTGAACCCCCATACTTTTGATAGCAGAACCTTTAGACATCAATAAGCTGATAAACGAACCTGCGAAACCCAAAACGATAGACATCAGAGCGATATAGCCAAAGCCTGCTGGCAGGCCTTTACTCATGAAGTATTCGGTTAAGCCAAAGGTGGCATCTAGTACATTCCAGACTAAACCCAATACCGCGATGACGGCAAAATTTGTGATCAACAGTAAAGCAATTCTTTTCACTTAATATTCCTCAAAATACATTACAAGTTAATCAAAATATGGGGTTTACTATTCACAAAATCAATATTTAAAAGTAATTAAATATCTTATTTATATGTGAGTTTTTTGGTTTCTAGATGCTGGTTAGTATCACCAAATACAATATAGAAATATTGAAACCAATAATTTAAATTAGTCAGAAACATAACTACCGCTGTTCAATGTATTTATTCTTGATAGAATTCGAATGATTCGATAGAAATACTTCCATTCCAATACCGCCATTACCAATATAAGGGGACTCAAGTGAGACAAAACCTACAACGCGCCGACAATACTCTACTCAGTTATCCTATACGCGAAGTGGTTACTATCGGTAAAAAGCTAGAGAAACTTGGCGGATTCTCAATGATTTGGGAAAACATTGGTGATCCAGTCTCAGCAGGTGAAACGGTTCCTAAGTGGATGCACGACGTGGTGCAAGAACAAGTTGCCTCTGATAAAAGTTTCGCTTACACAGAAACCCAAGGTGCCATTGCCGCCAGAGAATATGTTCTGGAGCATTTTTCTGATAAAAAGAAATGTACCGTCGATGATATTTTATTTTTTAACGGCTTAGGTGAAGCCATTAATAAGGTAATGAATAATTTACCTAAAGAAACACGCGTACTCGTGCCCTCACCTACTTACCCATCGCACGCGACCGCAGAATCCATGCATGCAGGTTGTTCATTTATTAGTTATGGCTTAGATCCTGAAAATGATTGGGAACCTGATATTGAAGAAATAGAAAATAAAGTTAAATATAATGATCACGTTGTCGCTATCTTGGTGATCAACCCAAATAACCCGACTGGCAGCGTTTATAAAAAAGAAACATTAGAAAAAATTGTCGATATTGCTCGAAAATACGATTGTTTTGTCATCTTTGATGAAATTTATCATCACATGACTTTTGATGGGGTAAAAACCACACTATTGCATGAAATTATAGGTGATGTTCCTGGTATTAGTATGAAAGGGATCAGTAAAGACATCCCTTGGCCTGGCTCTCGCTGTGGTTGGATTGAGGTCTATAATGCTGAGCAAGATACTGATTTTAAAGCATTTATTGAAATTATTCTATTGAATAAAATGCTAGAAGTTTGTTCAACGACATTACCTCAAATTGTATTACCTCACCTATATGAACACCCAGAGTATCCAGCCTACTTGCAATCACGAATTAACAAATATCAAAAACGTGCAGATGAAGCCTGTGATTTTTTTGATAAAATTCCTCACGTTCGAGTCAATAAACCTAAAGGTGTTTTTTATCTCGTCGTCGAGTTATTGGATTGCCCCAGAAGCACGCTCGAATCGGTGAATAAACAAGTGCGTTTGAATTTAGACGCACTCGAACGCCAAACGCAAACCTTAGAGAATTGTACTGACTTCCAATTCTCTTATGAACTCATGGGTAGTGAAGGTGTTTGTGTCGTTCCATTGAGTGGTTTTGGTTCAACAGTGAATGGCTTTCGAATGACCTTGTTACAAGAGGATGATGCTGTTTTTACTGAAACACTTGTTAAAATTGGGCGAGGTATCGAACATTACTATCAATAAAGTATTTACTGATAGTAAAAAATGACACCCCCCTACTTTTTGATCGGTGCTACTAAATGATCATCCTACATACGATTATTCTTTATATAACTAAGATATTTTATGTAAACTGTATGCTCCGATTAAACCAATTAAACTCATTCGATATGACTATTTTCTTTAAAGTGTTTTTTATCTCATTAATATCAATGACCTTAATTGCATGCGATGGTTTTGAGATAGAATCTGAGAATGGAACTTCAGATCCTGAGAAAACCTTTACTCGATCAGAACTCGCTTTCAATGTGCTATTTTCATCCTTGTTATTAAACGATAGCGGTTTAAGTAATAATCGAGATGGCTTCATCGTGCTGTTCAAATCTACTGCAGATTTAGATGAAATTGAACTGCGCAACAATGATGATAACGATGCGTTAGTGGGTAACTATGCTTGGACCATTGAAAACGACAAATTACAAGTCACTTACCCCAATGGTGTAACGTGTACGTCAACGAAAACAGCGGAATCAGGATTGGAATATACCGCTTCAAATATCTGTGATGGTGGAGAGCCTAATAACGATCGAATTAGTAATACGCTTAACAAACCTGCCGTTTTTGACAAAGATAATTTATCTCCAAGTACCATTTATATTGAAGATGGCGACAATGATCAACGGATAGATTTTTATGCTAATGATAGTTTTGAAATTACTCATTTAGATAGTAATGGTGATGACATCGCCAACACTACTGAAGTGGGAACGTATGATGATTCAGACATCTATAATAATGTCGTCAAATTGGATAATGCTGATTCAAACGCGGATGAATACCGTTTATTAGCCCTACTGGAAGGAAGTTTAAGCTCCGGTACAATGCTTCAACTTCGGTATACTAAATCTACCAATGTGTTGAAAGATATACATATATACACGATAGACACCAGCAATCGCTGGGATGTTGATAGTGTCTACGATAATATTAGCATCGATGACTAAATATTCAGCCTTGTGTTATCACACATTAAAGTCCTATGTAGTTTGAAGTATTCAATTAAATGACACCCCCCTACTTTTCCACATACTTTAACCTTAAAGTTGATGTGTTTACGTAAAAATCATCATCCATATTACATTTTGTAGTGTTACGTTAGTTTAATGTAGAAAAACCATCACAAGATTTTAAATACTGTCATTTTCCCTTTGGCTATTAAAGCTGTTTTCTCCATATTCTCCATATTCTGATTATTTTGATTCATTTAAATTGCTTAATTAACCCCTGCCTATTTTACGATCCATAATAAATATAAAACTAGAAAAGAAATAATTTTTACACCATTTATCGTGCTAGTTCAGCACTTGGTATTCTTAAGATTGTTTTCGCATTTATCCCATAGTATTTTAATCAATTAAAAAGTTACAACACAAACCCTAATATAAATATAAAAAGTGTTTAATTCTATGAATATTCCTTCGAATCTGCCATCACATTTACCTGCTAACGAACAAGAAAAATTAATTTTAAAGTTAACATTTCAACAGGTGTCGACTCTTATTTTTTCTGCCCTATTGGGTGTTGGCTTAGCTCAATCTAGTCATGCGCATGAGGGTGAAAATAAACCCGATGATATTGAGAATACAGAGGGCGTACAACATGCTCAGGAAGATACTTATTGGGCAGAAAAAGCAAAGGATTATCCTGCTTTTGTTATGCCAAAAACAGCCGCTAGAGGATTAGCGCAAAGACCCGTAGATGATGGTGCCTGGGGACCTGTTATTGATTGGCCTCACATACCTGTCACTGCTGCCAATTTGCCTGATGGGCGAATATTAACATTTGCATCGAATCAAAAGAGATCTTTTCCCGCGGGACCTGAATTTACTTATGCCGGTACATGGGATCCAGCCACAAATAACTTCCAAACAATTAATCATGATTCACATGACATGTTCTGTGGTCACCTATCGATGCTAGAAGACGGCCGTATTTTTATTAATGGCGGTCGTAATCATGTAAAAACAACCAGTACTTTTGATTATAAAACTAACACATGGCAAAAGATTGACTCAATGAACCGTGGTCGTTGGTATCCAACAACGGTTGCATTAGCATCAGGAAGTGTCTTAACAGCTATTGGTAGTAGTGGTGGGCAATATCCTGAAGTCTGGACAGAAGGTCAAGGCTGGAAGTCGTTGACGGGAGCTAGTTTGCAAACTCCAATTTTAAGTTATACACAGTTCTTTGAAAGAAATTGGTGGCCATTATTGCATCTTGATCCGCGTGGTAATGTATTTCATTCTGGACCAACACCCAAGATGCATGTGATTAATACTCAAGGCTTAGGAAGTGTCACTAAAGTAGGACCGGATTTTACAGACTGGTATCCGAAACATGGTACTACTGTTATGTTTGAAGAGGGTAAATTGCTTGTAGCTGGTGGTGCAGTATCTGGGAATAATATCCAAGGCACTAATAGAGCAATGATTATTGATATCACCAATGAAGAGCCAGTGATTACTGAAGTTGCACCGATGAATTACGCGAGGCGATTTCAAAATGGGGTTATGCTTCCCACGGGAGAAGTATTAGTTGTCGGGGGTACATCAGTAGGTGCTAAGTTTAATGATTCTGGATCAATTCTCCCTACCGAAATTTGGAATCCAGACACTCAACAATGGACGGTTATTGATAGTATTTCAAAGCCAAGAAATTATCATTCGATTGCTTTATTACTTACAGACGGTAGAGTGCTTTCTGCTGGTGGAGGCTTATGTAACTGTGCAGCTGATCACCAAAATGGACAAGTACTAACGCCTCCATATTTGTACAATGACGATGGTTCACTAGCCACAAGACCCGTAATAACAAATGCTCCAAATATTATCAAAAACGGTAGAGTATTTAACTTACAAAGCTCAACGGACATTACTAAGTTTAGCCTAATTAAAATGTCATCCACAACACATGCTGTTAATACTGATTTGCGTTATCTAAAGGTTCCGTTTACTCATGATGGAAATGGTAATTATCAATTGACCTCGCATAATAATGTCAATGTTTTATCACCAGGCTATTGGATGTTATTTGCCATAAATAGTAATGGCGTGCCTTCGGTTGCAAAAGTAATTCAGGTCTCTACAGCGGGTATTCCTCAGGTCAATCAGCCAGAAAATCAGTTTAGTTTAGTGGGACAAACAGTTTCATTGGCTATTACAGCTAATGATGCAGATGGTGATACTCTAAGCTATGAAGCGAGTGATTTACCTTTGGGATTAAGTATTAACTCAAGTACGGGCTTAATATCAGGTCAAGTTAGCAATGCTGGGCTCTATAACACCATCATTACAGTGAGTGATAATGATTCAAGTATTCAAACGCAGTTTAATTGGAGAGTATATCCACCAGGATCTACGCCAGGAGTTTCTTATGAATACTTTGAAGGTGATTGGAGCGTATTACCTAACTTTGATAATTTAACACCTGTTTCAACGGGTAATTTTACAAATTTTAATATTACTCCAAGAGCGAGAAATGATAATTTTGGATTTAGATTAACTGCACGTATCAATATTATTCAGGCAGGTAATTATACTTTCTATACAAGTTCGGATGATGGAAGTCGCTTATGGATTGATGGTAACTTGGTGGTTGACAACGATGGGCTGCATGCAATGCAAGAACGTTCTGGTCAAGTGAATCTCACTGCTGGTCAACATTTAATTGTCGTTTGATTTTTTGAAAAGACAGGCGGAGAAGGTTTAAACGTTCAATATTCAAGCCCTAATATTTCAAAAAGACAAATCCCTAATTCAATATTAATACAGAATCCACAACAGAATGCGGCTCCTTCGATTAATAATCCTGGAGATCAAATTAGCTCGCTAAATGCAGCGGTAAATTTAAGCATCACTGCATCTGATCCGAATGGTGATGTGCTTACTTATACAGCAACAGGTTTACCTAGTGGCTTGAGTATCAGCACTTCTGGCGTTATAAGTGGTACCACGACTTCAGCAGGTAGTTTTGCAACATCTATAATCGTAAGTGATGGTCAAGGCGAATCAGACAGTACGAATATAAATTGGCAAGTCATTGCTCCTATTAGTATTGCTCCAATAGAATCTGCACCAGAACAAAACGGTTCTGCCATTACTTACAATGCGAATATTAGTGGTGGAAACAATATTAGATACCGATGGAACTATGGTGATGGGTCGGCCACAACTGCTTATTCAGGCTCTTCAACAACTACTCACTCCTATGTAAATGCTGGTACTTATGTAGTCACTTTGTTTGTTCAAGACGGCACTGATACTCCTGTTGAATACCAGTTTGTACAAGCAGTTCATGCACCATTAACAGCTCAAAAACCGACTAATTCAAGTAGTATTGTTTTTGAATCACGTTCGGGTAATGATCGATTGTGGAGTGTAAATCCTGATAATAATACGGTTACTGCTTTTGATACTGAAATGAACGCTAAATTAGCTGAAATCACAGTGTCTTCTCGTCCTGCGGCGCTAGCTATTGCACCAAATGGCCGATTATGGGTAACAAATAAAGATGCCTCTAGAATTACCATCATCAATACTAGTGATTTTAGTATTGCTCAAACAATAAATCTAAAAGGTGGAACACAGCCACACGGCATAGCATTTACTCCAAATGGAAATGATGCATATGTTGCTTTGGAAGGTTCAGGCCAGTTATTAAGACTACATCCTTCGACAGGAGCTATTAAAAGTACTTTAAATGTTGGGCCTCGACCTCGTCATATAGGAATAAACGCAAATAGTAGTAAGGTATTTGTATCATTGTTTGTTTCGCCTAAACTGCCCGGTGAAGATACGGCTAACCCGCAAACAACTATCAATGGTGTTAATTACGGTGGTGAAGTTATTGTTGTAAATGCTAATAACAATACAATTAACAAAAAAATAGTTCTTCAACATAGCAATCGTACTGATGCAGAACATTCGGCGAGAGGAATTCCTAACTATCTTGGTCCCGTGGTTATATCACCAGACGGCAATAGTGCTTGGGTGTCCTCTAAACAAGACAATATTAAACGCGGAATGTTACGTGATGGTCGACAGCTTACCCATGATAGTACGGTCAGAAGTATTAGCTCGAAGATTAATTTGAATACAGAGCGTGAAGAGTTAGTTGCTCGTCGCGATCATGATAACGGCGGTATTGCGAGTACTTCAATTTTTTCTACCACCGGTAATTATTTATTCGTTGCTTTGGAAGGAAGTAGAGAAATAGCGGTAGTTGATGCCTATGATAATTCAGAGTTCTATCGTTTCCCAGTGGGTAGAGCGCCACAAGGATTAGCGCTTTCAGAAGATGGAATGACACTATATACGCACAATTTTATGGATAGAAGCGTAACTGCTCATGACATTAGTAAAATTATTAACGCACGAGCAACGGAAGTATCGCAAATTGCTGTTTATGATTTAGTTAGCAATGAAACGCTTCCACTCGATGTTCTAAATGGTAAGCAATTATTTTACGATGCACGCGATCAACGTCTAGCGAGTGAACAGTATATTAGTTGTGCCTCATGTCATAATGAAGGCGACAGTGATGGACGAGTATGGGACTTTACTGGTGTTGGTGAAGGATTAAGAAATACAATTACTCTACAAGGCCATGGTGGAGCTTCACAAGGTCCGTTGCATTGGAGTGCTAACTTTGATGAGATTCAAGATTTCGAAGGTCAAATTCGAGATTTATCGGGTGGCCTTGGTTTAATGCAAGATAGTATTTTCTTCTCAGGAACACACGCTTTACCTTTAGGTGATCCTAAAGCCGGATTAAGTCAAGATTTGGATGATATAGCCGCTTATCTTGAATCTTTAAATCAAGACCCTATAAGCCCTAACAAAGATGCTGATGGAACATTGACTGCCACTGCAGAACAAGGCCAACAACTATTTGTTGATAAAGGGTGTAACAGCTGTCATTCAGGACAACACTTTACGGATAGTGCAGATAACAATTTACATAACGTAGGAACATTACGCGCTTCATCTGGAAAGCGCCTCAATCAAACCCTATCGGGAATTGATACGCCTACTTTAAGAGGGCTTTGGTTAACAGCACCTTATTTACATAATGGTTCAGCTGCTAACCTTGAAGCTGCAATAAATGCTCATACAAATGTAGCTACCACAGCTAGCGAACGATCTAAAATAGCTGCTTATCTGAATCAATTAGACCGAACGGTTACCAATCCATCTTCAGGTCCATCTAATGAAGTAGCTGATGGTCAGATTGTGGTAAATGGTAATATTGTAGATTGGTCAGGTATAGCGCCATACGCCAATGATCCTAATGATACATCGGGTGCTAATGATCCGATTGATATCAACAGTATCAGCATAGCTCATGATTCAACAGATATTCACTTCCTATACAAAAATCATGGAAATATAGATCGAGATAATGTTGCAGGCTCCTACCTAGCTTGGGGTTGGCAAGTGTATGTTGATACAGATAAAAATGATGCTACTGGTTATCAAGTAGGTGCAATTGGTGCTGACTATATTATTGAAGGCAATCAAGTACAACGATATCAAGGGAATGGAAATGATTGGAACTGGTTACGAATCGGAGAAGGTTCAGCTGCCTATAATGGGAATAATGCTGAGATTTCAATTAAGAGCAGTTTACTAGCTAACCCAAGTTCATTTAGGTTTGTATTCATCGGTGTGAATAGTTCGTATGGAGGCAATTCAGTTGACCTCTACCCTGACAATATAAATTCCAGTCAAGCTAATGACCAATATTTTGAATATAGTATTGATGGTTCAGTAATAGATCCAGTACAAAATAGCCCTACGGCTATTCCACAAACCATAAATATGGATCGTGGTACTAGTACCAGTATTACTCTACAAGGAACTGATCCTGAAAATGATCCATTGACATATTTAGTTTTATCTACCCCTACAAACGGTATTCTCTCGGGTACAGGTCAAACTATTAGTTACACACCAAATGCTAATTTTGTAGGAACAGATAGTTTCTTATTTAGAGTAAATGATGGAACTGAAAATAGTCAGAATGCAACAGTGTCAATTATCATTAGTGCTCCACAAACAGGAGTTATATCAAATCCAGTGCTGAGTATTGATGTTGATGGTAATGCAAGCGAATGGAATGGTATAACGCGGTTTGCGAATGATCCTGATGACATAAGCGGAAGTGGAAATGTTATTGATTACCAAAATGCTGCATTAGCTCATAACGCTGAAAAGATTTACATGCTGATCAAAAATAGAAATATTATCGATAGTGGGTCTGGCAGTTACATTCCTTGGGGCTGGCAGACGTATTTTGACATAGATAACAACCCTAATACTGGATATCAAGTCGGTAGTTTGGGAGTAGATTACATATTAGAAGGAAATCAATTACATCGATACATAGGTTCAGGAACTGATTTTGTTTTAGCTCCTGCGGTTGGGGTTGAGTCTAGATATACAAATGATGTTATTGAGGTTAGTTTCGACCGAAATGATATTGGTAACCCAAGTGATATTCGTCTAGGTTTCTTTGGTAATAATGAAGCTTATGAAGGGCAGGAAGTAGATCTTTATCCTAATAACTTAGAAGGGAATGTCTCCGGAATCCAATACTTTGAATATTCGTTAAGTGACAGCAGTCAAAGTGCAAATAGACCCGCTGCTGTATCGATGACTATTGAAGCGAAAACAAACTCATCCGTTGCCGTTACTTTGAATAATAGTGGTTCAAACCAAGGTACTCTGAGCTATATGATCATTGATTCACCAAAGCATGGAACCCTTACAGGTAGTGGCGCTGACAGAACCTATACACCAAATAGTAACTTTGAAGGGAATGATGAAATAAGCTATGTCATTCAGAATGGAAGCCATCAAAGTTCGATTGCTACCATTAGTTTCAAAGTCTCTCAGGATGGTCAAGTCGAAGAACCTGTAAACCCACCTGCGACGAGTGATGATTCTTCAGGCGGAGGTAGCTTACCGATTAATATGTTATGGGTCTTTGCCTTAATATATATGGGTAGAAAAAGTAGAGTTGTATTGAAAACCTAAGCAATAAACTCGGTGATCTTGAATAGATCACCGAATTCGATATAGGTTAAAAGTTATCAAGTTCAAACCTAGGCTTTGGGTAGTAAACAGGATAAAAATGACACCCCCCTACTTTTTGATGAGCTGATTTAACCCATTTAAATGACATCATTCATTGTTTAAAGCTTCTCGCATCTCATCAAACTGGGAAACTTCTTTTTGATCCGCAATGGGGTATTGAGGATTCATCTTTTTTAAGTTCTCGACAATGATTTTGGCAACTTGTACGCGCATGTATAGTTTATTGTCTGCGGGTATAGCGTGCCAAGGCGCCCAAGGCCTTGAGGTTTTATTCAGCAAGTCTTGATACGCTTGCATGTAATCGTCCCAGTAGCCACGCTCTTTAAGATCTGATGATGAAAACTTCCAGTGCTTCTCAGGTTCATCTAGACGTGAAAGGAAACGGTTTTTCTGTTCTTCTTTAGAAACGTTCAGCCAAAACTTTAGAACTAAGGTTCCATTTCTAGCCAGATGCTTTTCAAAATCATTAAATGATTCGTATCGGTTTTCCCAAAAATCAGCAAGTGACTTGTCATCCAATATTCTAGGTAAATTTGGCAGACGTTGGTATTTTAAAAACTCAGGGTGTACTTTTACTACTAAGCCTTCTTCATAGTAACTACGATTAAAGATGCCAATTTGTCCACGCTCTGGTAATCGTGTGGTACTTCTCCACATAAAATCGTGTTCTAGTTCTAAATTTGATGGCTTCTTGAATGATGAGACATGACAACCTGTGGGATTCACTCTATTAAAAACGGCTCGAATAGTACTGTCTTTACCAGCTGCATCCATAGCTTGGAAAACACATAAAATTGAACGTCGATCTTCAGCGTATAATTGATGCTGTAACTCACCAAGCTCCTTAGTTAAACTTTTTAACTCATCTTTTAGGCTACGCTTATCTAATAATGACTTGTCTTCGATAGTGATTGCATCACTAATTTTAAAGTCTTCACTATGGTTAATTAGATATTTATTATTTGCCGCTTCAAACATATTTTTTCCTTCAAGACAGATAGCTGTTTAACTCTAATGAACCCATAGTATAGTCTACTTAAGTTTTGATGGATTATGCATTATGCATTACTTAAATGACCATCGACCAGATGGTAAATTTTGTCCATTTTCTCGGCGAGTTGCATATCGTGTGTAACGATAATGAAAGCAGTTTTCATTTCTTGATTCAACGTTTGCATTAAATCAAATATCTGTAAAGCCGTTTTATGATCAAGATTACCCGTTGGTTCATCAGCTAGAACTGCATTTGGATTTGTCACTAATGCTCTGGCTATTGCCGCGCGTTGTCTCTCTCCACCAGAGAGCTGTCCCGGTTTATGCTTTAATCTTTCTGATAAGCCGACTTTTGCTAATATCTCCTTCGCTTGTTGGCTTGCCTCTTTTACCGATAGACCTCTAATTAACAACGGCATAGCAACATTTTCTAATGCGGTAAATTCAGGTAGTAAATGATGAAACTGATAGATAAAGCCCAAGGAATGATTGCGTAAATCGCCACGTTGCTTATCACTTAACTCAGCGATATTCTTCCCCATCACCTCTACTGTTCCAGATGATGGCAAATCTAAGCCACCTAAGATGTGTAGTAAGGTACTTTTACCACTTCCGGAACTTCCGACAATGGCTATCTTTTCGCCTTCGTGTAAGGCTAAAGAAACCCCTTTTAATACTTCAACATCAAGCTTGCCTTCAGCAAAACGCTTATGAAGATTATCACTAGAAATTATTGTTTTTGATTGATCATTACTCATCAGATAGTACTCTTCAAACTTGTATTATTCATAACGCAATGCTTCAGCTGGCTGAACTTTAGAGGCTTTCCATGCGGGAAATATAGTTGCCGCTACTGATAATACAAATGCGCATATTGCAATAGCGATAACGTCAAAGCTTTGAATTTCAGCGTCTATTTGCGTTAATTTGTGGATCTCTTTATTGAGGAAGTTGGTATCAAACAAAGCCTCTAAAAACTGGACGATCGAACTTACATTGCTTGCAATCAGCAAGCCCAAAATGACTCCGATAAGTGTCCCTATTAGCGCTAATAAAGCGCCTTGAATTACGAATACTTTCATCACTTGTTTTGGTGGCATACCGAGCGTTCTAAGTATCGCAATGTCTGACTCTTTATCTGTTACCACCATAATTAAGGTTGAGACTAAATTAAAAGCGGCAACTCCAATAATTAGCAGTAAAACTAAAAACAACATGGTTTTTTGTAACTTCATGACTCTAAAGAAGGATGAATGTTGACTGGTCCAATCTGTTATCAAATAATCATCTGTGGACTGGCTCGCAAGTTCTTTAGTTATCTGTTGGGCATCAAAAATATTGTTAACTTGACCACGAAGTCCACTAACGTTTTCTCCCATTTCAAATAACTCAGAGGCATCTTTCAAATGAATATAGGCGAAGGATTTATCATACATTTGTAAGTCGACTTTAAAAGTACCTACAACTGTAAATTCTTTAATCAATGGAATTAGATCATCCGTATTTTGTTCTTCACTTAGGCTTATAAAAGCTTTTTGTTTAGGGCTTAGCATGGTGACACTATCCCCAATCACTACGCCTAGGTCTGAAGCTAGAGTTTCTCCCAAAATAATATTAAAAGCCCCCTCTTTTAATAAACTTAAGTCTTTGCCATCGCTAATAAAACGGTTAATGGTTCCTATATCTTTTTCATATTCAGGTAAGACTGCTGAAAATAATGCCGGATTAACCTTATCGGCTTCTTTAAGTATCACATGACGTTCGATAAAAGGAGCAACCGACTTAACATTTGGATTTTGTAATACTTGTTTACGTCGCTCTTGCCACTCTGGTAGTGACCAATCAGAGTCGCTAACCGTAATATGTGACAACATGCCAAGGTATCTATCCTGTATTCCCTGAACATAGCCATTCATAACTGATAATACGGTTATTAGCACCGTAACACCCAACGCAATGCCGAAGACTGAAGCCACAGAAATAAACGAAATAAAATTATTATCACGTTTTGCTTTGGTATAACGTAAACCAATAAAAGCTGAAAGTGGTTGAAACATTAGAGTGTAATAACCTGGTAAGTTATATAAGGCATAGAAAGTTGCTTTGCGATTGAGAGGGTTAATATGAGATTTTTCATATCAGGCTTATTCATAACGTAGTGATTCAGCTGGCTGAACTTTCGCCGCACGACTTGCAGGATATAAAGTGGCTAACATCGCCAATATAAATGCAGCAACAGATATAGCAATGACCTGACTAGGAATGACCACTGATGGAAATTTATCACTCGCATAAAACAATTCCTGAGGAAGTAGTTCGATACCAAATATCTTTTCTACGAGTTGTAAAATATCTCCAACATTTAGTGCAAGTAAAACGCCTAAAATAGCACCAAATACAGCACCAAATAAACCAATAATGGTTCCTTGAACCATAAACACTCTTTTAATTTGTTGAGCCGACATACCTTGGGTTCGGAGTATCGCTATATCCGCTTGCTTGTCATTTACAACCATTACCAATGATGAAACTAAATTAAATACAGCCACTAAAACAATTAAAAACAAAATAAAGGTCATCACTATTTTTTCTGTTTTTTGAACTTGATAGAGACTTTTATGCTCTTGCCCCCAATCGATCACAGAATAATTTTCACCTAGTTTGTCTTGTAATTTACTAGCAAGAACAGGCGCATTAAAGAGATCATTTAACTTCAAACGTACTCCTGTAACTTCATCACGCGTTTTAAACAGTTTTGAGGCATCACGCATGTGAATGAATGCTGTCGAGGAGTCATATTCAGCCATATTAACTTTGTAAATAGCGTTTACTGTGAAACGTTTACTTCGTGGAATCATGCCTGCTGGCGTGATTTTAATTTGAGGTGTAACGACGGTCACTTTATCCCCTACAAAGACACCTAAATATTGAGCTAGCTCCACTCCAAGAGCTATACCATAGCTACGAGGTTTTAATTCACTGAAACTACCTTCAATCACACGTTGATTAATATCCCCAACTTTTGTTTGTTCCTCAGGCAATATTCCTTGCATCAACACGCCTCGTAATTGTCCATTGGCACTGACCATCGCTTGTTTTTGGATAAACGGTGCAGAGCCAAGTATGTTGGGGTTTGAGAGTAGTTTTTGCTGTTCTTTTTGCCAATCAGGAAGTAGTCCGTCTGTCTCAGTAATCGTGACATGCGATACCATGCTTAGTATTCTATCCCTAAGCTCTTTTTCAAAACCGTTCATGACAGAGAGAATAGTAATAAGTACCAGAACCCCAAATAATATCCCTAACATTGATGTTAAAGAAATGAAGGAGATAAAATTATTTTTGTACTTAGAACGCGTATAACGCAAACCGACAAATAGTTCTAAAGGTTTAAACATGGTTGAGGATTATAGCCTTGGCAGCGTTGATAACAAACCAGTAAGTAATTTAAAAATAAAGTGTTCTACATTTAACGAAATAATAAAAAATTTAGATCAAAAAGAGATAAATATAATGAATATTAAACCCCTATTATTATGTGCAACCCTAGCATTCACAGTACAGATGGCCCCTATAAGTGTGCATGCTGAAATACTAGCGATTGGTCCCAATGCAAAAGTTCTAAAAAAACAGAACATGCCAAAATTTGGTCAGACCAAAAGAACGGTCAGTAAGAGGTTCGGTAAAGCTAAACGCATTAGTGTTTCTAAAGGAAAAGTAACTAAGCGAAATCCTAGAATTACACGATGGGATTATCCTAATTTTTCAGTGTTCTTTGAAAACTCACATGTAATACATAGCGTGGTTCGTCGTTAAAAACAACTACCCTAAATTTGATAAGACACCCACTTTTATCGAATCTATCAGGCTAATTATATTTACCGTTTAATTAGATGTGTTTTTGAGAAATAGTTCAGAAATATCAAAAAGTGGGGGGGTGTCCTTTTATCGGATTGAATGAACATAAAATGTAGTTTGAATAACAGAATAACAATAAGTGAGTAAATTCGAAAAATTACTCGCTTATTTAAAAATACCCCCGTTAATAAAAATAACAAGAACGTTAGTAAAACAAAATTTCTTAAATAAAAATGAAAATAAACTTATGAATAAATTTATCACTACTTATAAATGGATCTGTCTGCCAGTCGTCTTAAGTTCAGCAGCAGTTTTATCATCTTCAGTATTTGCAGGACCAAGTCCAAGTCAACAATATCAAGACGCACAGCAAACTAGCAGGATTAATCAACAGTACGTTGGTGGGAATACCCAAATTGGAGCTGGAATTACCGATCGCGGCAACGTCGATATCCAATTGAATCAAGTGCTATCAGAGAGTGCAGATCGTAGTACTAGCGGTGGTATATGGGCTGAATATGATTTAAAAGGAGATGATAAAGGATTGCAAGGTAGGGGTGCAGAAATCAATCACAATTGGGTTTCACGGGATGAAAATGGCCAAGCTCGAAGAGTTAATAAAGCGAAAGCAGCCTATGATAGAAATGCTTCAGGCCATGAAAAAGTGACATTAGGCTATGGCCAAGAAACTGAACATATGTTTTGGGACGGACGAGTAAGCAAAGGCTTATCAGGACGTAAAAACACAAGAGGCACTGGTGCTGATAAAATTTCAGATAGAGCTTACGACTACGGTGTAGGTGCAAGTGTAGGTACTTTCTTACCTAATTCAAATTTACGCGTTCGTGGTGGATTAGACCATGAATGGAGTGATAAAGTTGGTAATGGCGAACAAGATGCTAATAACACTACCCTTTCAGCAGGCGTAGAAAAATTCTTTACCGGTTCTGGTCATAGTTTGTCGCTAGATGTTAGTGGTTCAAAACGTAGTGGTGGTTACGAGGATGGCGGAAGTTCTGATAATGACTATTCAGCAAGATTAGGTTACAAATATGATTTTGCTGGGGCTAGTGCATTCCAAAATGCAACGTCAACTAAGCGTATTCGAGTTGAAGTCCCTGGTAATGCTGTTGCTCCACGTTATGCAACTCAAAACCTCACTAAACGAGTAGCAACCTATAAAACAGTTCCTGTTTACGGTAAGAAAACAGTAAAAGTTCCTTACCAACGTATGATCAAAAGTACTATGGCTCTTGAAGGGCAAACTTTCTTTAAGAAAAATAGCTCTAAATTAATACCCTCTGCGCAGCAACGTTTATCACAGGTTGCCAATGAAATTAGAAAAACGGGTTACAAAGGGTCTATAAGAATTACTGGTAATACCTGTGGTTTAGGTAATGCTCAATACGATCAAATATTATCTGAAAAACGCGCTAAGTCTGTAAGAAACTTTTTAATCAAGAAAGGATTTAATCCTGATCACTTGATGGCACGCGGTCTAGGTAAGTCACATCCAAAATACAGAAACGTTCCTGGTGAAGGCTTTAAAAATAGACGTGTAGATATAGAATATGTATCAGAAACTACCGTTGCTAAAACAGCGTATCGTACAGAAGAGAAAACAGTACAAACAGGTACAAGAAAAGTCGCTACAGGTTTCCAGAATGTTCCCGCAGGTACTAAAAATGTAATGATTGATAGTGGTCAAGCAGGAACTCCAAGAGTCATTTGGAAAACTGAAACTGTTAATAATCCTCCTGCATGGATTAAGCGTGGCCTTCACAATAATATTAAGCACGACAGATCTATCAATACTTTCCAAACAACAGAAGGATTTGATAATCAAACTGAAAATACAGTACCGGTGGCTGGTAATGATACGGCTAAAACAGCTTGTGGATTACCAGTGTCAATCAATGTTCTAGGTAATGATTCAGATGCAAATAACAATACATTATCAGTATTAAGTTTTACTCAAGGTGCTAATGGTACTGTTACACGAGGAGATAATGATCAGTTAATTTATACTTCGAATGGTGCTGATTGTGGAGAAAATGACGTATTTACTTATACCGTGAGTGATGGAAACGGAGGTACTGATACAGCACAAGTAACGGTGACTGTTGATCCTGATGAAGAAGTTGTAGCGGAAAATGAGACTACAACGGTCGAAGCTGGACAAACAGTAGTAATCGATGTTTTAGATAATGATGATTCAGATGCTAAAATTAATAAAATTGTTACTAATCCAGCAAATGGAACGGTTAAAATTGAAGATGGCAAAATAGTTTATAACCCTAATCCAGGGTTTTCAGGGACTGATACATTTACCTATGAAGTTATCGATGCCAGCGGCAATGTTGATACTGCCACGGTAACAGTAAATGTAGCAGCGACAACTCTTAACAATACAGCTCCTATTGCTCAGAATGATCAAGCAACAACTGCTGCTGGGCAATCAGTCACGTTAGATTCACTTAGCAATGATACCGATGCAGACGGGGATACTTTAGTGATAAAAAGTGTTTCAAGTCCGGCAAACGGAACAGCTGAAATCGTCGGCGGACAGATTATTTATACACCCGCTGATGGCTTCACCGGCACAGATACTTTCACTTACATAATATCTGATGGCAATGGCGGAGAAGCTGAAGCTACAGAGACAATTACTGTTAATGCTCCAAGCAGTCAAGCACCAGTAGCAACAGATGATTTAAGTACCGTAGTTTGTAGTGGCCCTGTCACAATAAATGTTCTAGAAAATGATACAGATGCAGATACTAGCCTTAATAATTTAAGTGTTCTGAATTTTACTCAGCCTACTAACGGTACTGTTACAAAAGATGCTAATGGACAACTAGTCTATACATCGAATGGTGATAGCTGTGGTACTAGTGATTCCTTCACTTACAGTGTTACAGATGGTGTTAATACCTCGAATACGGCAACGGTAACAGTATCTATTGACCCAGCGGTTAATAATTCACCTACAGCGGTAGATGATGCAGCTACGACTCAAGTAGATACACCGATAACCATCATGACGGTGGCTAATGATACTGATCCAGATGGTGATGCGTTGACTATCACTGATGTTAGCCAGCCTGAAAATGGTACAGTGCAAGTGAGTAGTGATGGTACAAAAATCATCTATACACCAAACTCAGGTTTCACTGGGATTGATATATTTGATTACACCGTTTCAGATGGAAATGGCGGCACGTCGATGGCAACTGAAACAGTAACGGTGACTGCCGCACCTAATACTAAACCAGTAGCAAACGATGATTCAGCAACGACTCAAGAAGGTACTCCAATTACCTTAATGACAGTCGCCAATGATACTGACCCTGATGGTGATGAGTTAACGATTACTAGTATTACGCAACCCGCTAACGGTAAAGCAGAATCTGATGGTAAAAAGATTACCTATACACCAAATGCAGATTTTACAGGTGTGGATACTTTGACTTATATCATATCTGATGGCAGAGGTGGTACAGCGACAGCAACTGAAACAATTACAGTGACTGCTGCACCTAACACTAAGCCAGTAGCGAATGATGATTCAGCAACGACTCAAGAAGGTACTCCAATTACCCTAATGACAGTCGCCAATGATACTGACCCTGATGGTGATGAGTTAACGATTACTAGTATTACGCAACCCGCTAACGGTAAAGCAGAATCTGATGGTAAAA
>CALFUP010000016.1 GCA_937929875.1 uncultured Cocleimonas sp.
CATCATCCCATGTTAGGTGGTGGAGACGATTTATCTTTATCTATTGGTGTTGCAGCGGATAAACCCAACGCATTAGGTGCAGATAGACAAACGTCTGACTTTAAGCATACTCAAGTACCTCGTAACGCACCTACCACCTTCAATATCGCTTTCTGGAAAAAGATTCTATTTCACGATGGACGTATCGAACGTTTAGAAAATAACGAAATTACCACTCCAGATATGCCCTATCCTAACAGTGATATGTTGGCTGGGGAAAGTCTGGTTCAAGCTCAAGCACGCTTTCCAATTACGTCAGCCGAAGAAATGCGAGGCGAGTACTTAAATGCATCACTCAATCAAACCTTACGCAGGGCTTTAGCTAAACGCTTACAAGAAAACTGGGGAGATGAATTCCGCAAAGGTTTTAACGATGCTGATGGCAAAACTGAAGATTTAATCACTGAGCAAAACTATTCTGAAGCGATTGCTGCCTACGAGCAGTCGCAAGTATTTATCAACAATCCATGGAAGAATTATGTCGAGGGTGATGTAAATGCACTATCGGATGATGCTAAAAAAGGCGCTAAACTATTCTTTACATCGCAAGCTGATGGTGGTGCAGGTTGTGCTAGCTGTCACTCAGGTGATTTCTTTACTAATGAAAAGGCATACAACACAGGAATGCCACAGATAGGTTTAGGTAAAAAGAACGGTAAAAGTGGCAGTAACGATTTTGGTTGTGAATTAACCACTAAACTCGCAAAAGATCGCTTTAGGTTTAGGACTCCTAGCTTATTAAATGTGGAAGTTACAGGTCCTTGGGGGCATGCCGGAGCGTATACATCTTTAGAAGCAGTTACTGAACATATGCTATCTCCATCTAAGTCGGCTAAAAACTATGACGCTTCACAATTAAAACAAAAGAATATCGATATTAAAGATGAAAAAACCAACACTTTGGAAGCATTGAATTATGGTATTCATCTGAAAGATAAACCCAAAACCACAAAAGATGATGTCCGTTATTTAGTCAGCTTTATGAAAAGCCTCACCGACCCTTGCGTTAAAGACCGTGCTTGTATGTCTAAATGGATCCCTGAAGCTAACAGTAATGACCCTGATGGTCTAACCTTACATGCGGTAGATGCGAGTTCTGGTAAACCATTATAGTAGAGCTCATTGATAGTAGAGCTCATTGCCATATTGGTAACGGTACTTCTGTTTACCATTCATGTTAAGACTCGTCGATACATGTTGAAAGACCCGTACTGAGCTTACCGAAGACCTATATAGAAATTTAGCCAAAATGCTTGCATTGAGCTTAGTAGAAATGCTCCTATAAAGCACACCCCCCTACTTTTTGAACATATTCTGTTTAATTGTAATGGCGATATTGTCTATATAGCGCTTAGCTCTTCCAATGACCAACGCGGTTTTGGCAAAATAACAGGCTCTTCTGTTTGCCCAGCTTGTAACCTTAACGCGCCTGCATAAGCAATCATTGCGCCATTATCGGTGCAATATTTCATCGGTGGAAAAAACACTTCGGCTTTAAGTTCGTTTAGCTTTTCGCGTAAACGAATATTTGCACCTACGCCCCCTGCAATAATTAAACGTTCCGCTTCAACTGACTGCAAGGCTCTTTTGCACTTTATGAAAAGCGTATCAACCACTGCTTCCTGAAACGCATAAGCGATATTGGCTTTATCTTGTTCTGTCTGATCTGATTTTTGCCATGTGGTTAGAGAATGCGTTTTAAGGCCACTGAAACTAAAGTCTAATCCGCCTTGGCGAATCATCGGACGGGGAAACTCATAAACTCCCGCTTTACCTTGTTTGGCTAATGCTGCCAATATAGGACCACCTGGATATGCTAAACCTAGCATTTTCGCTGTCTTGTCAAAGGCCTCCCCTACCGCATCATCGAGTGATTCACCCATAATAGTGTAATCACCAATGGCTTTCACATGCACCAACATAGTATGACCACCTGAAACTAACAACGCCACAAAGGGGAATGCGATAGATTGCTCTTTTCCGTTAGCTACGTCTTCTAACATGGGGGCTAATAAATGACCTTCCATATGATGAACGCCCACAGCTGGAATACCCAATCCCCAAGCGAGAGATCGGCCGATAGAAGCGCCAACCATTAAAGCCCCAATTAATCCTGGGCCACGTGTATAGGCAATGCCATCCAATTCACTTAGAGAGAGCTCTGCCTCAGCTAAGGCCTCTTTAATCAGCGGTGTAGTCTTACGAATATGATCACGTGAAGCGAGCTCAGGAACCACACCTCCGTATTCGGCATGCAACGCTATTTGAGAGTATAGTTGGTCAGCCAACAAACCCTTTTCGGTGTCATAAATAGCCACACCTGTTTCATCACATGATGACTCAATACCCAATACTTTCATCTATATTGTTGTCCTTGTTTTTATATCAGTTTTCATCTCTGTTTTTATCCCAGTTTTCAACATAATATTAATACTGCTTGAACAGTTACGATGTTGTATTCTACAGCCACCAAAGGGATAAAACCATGAATGTGACTGAATCAAATACTGCAAATTTAAAACAAAGGCCTTCGACTATTAAACCATTTTACCAGTCTATGATTTTTAGATTTTTTGCTCTGATACTATTACTGGTTTTGGCTCTTTTTCCAATATCACTACTGCATGATCTGGTCGATGATCAAATCAAACAAGAGTCAGAAATTCTCAATGAATTGACATCTAAATGGGGCAACAATCAAACTATAGTGGGGCCTATTTTATCTATTCCTTATGTAGAAAGAATCAGTCGAATCGAAACACAAACAGATAGTAAAGGTGTTAAAAGTTCGGTTAGCAAAGATATTTTCAATAATAAAACCTTGATGTTGTTACCTGAGAATCTATTCATTCATGCTGATTTAAAAGAGGTATTACTCTCTCAAGATCATCATCAGACAAACGTATTTCAAGGTCAGCTTGAACTCAGTGGAAACTTCAATTTAGAGGAATTACCCGATGCTAGCGGTTACAACACCATCGAATGGGATAAAGCTTTTGTCGCGATTGGTTTACATAACAATAAAAGTGTAGAGGCAACTTCACCCTTTCGCTGGGAAGGGAGTAGCGCGATTTATAAACCGGGAACACAGTTACCGAAGCTATTGGGTAAAGGCATTCATGCAAATCTAGAAGAAGTCGCAAATGAAAATGCATTACCAAAGTTTAAAATACGACTAAACCTAAAAGGGATTGATAGCTTCCAGTTTGCACCTTTAGGACAACTGACTAACGCTAGCATAAGCAGTGACTGGCAAAAGACAAAAGTGACTGGTGATGTTTCAGCTTCATCGAAAGTCAGCTCTTCAGATTCATTTGAAGCTACTTGGAGAGTTTCAAATTTATCGAGAGATTATCCACAGCATTGGTTATTAGAAGAAGGCAAAAAAGAAGTCATTCATTATGATTTTAAAAGCCTACTCACTGGAGTTGAATTACAAGCGAACAAAGCTGAGAACAGTCAAAACCTGATTAAAATTAAAACGATTATTCATTACTTATTACTTACTTTAGGCATTATTTTTCTAAGTGTATTTATTCTAGAATTTAAACGACATAGTCGATCTAAACCTAAGTTTATTCACTACTTAATCGTATCCTTTCCAGTGCTGTTATCGCCTATATTGCTATTAGCATTGAATACCATGATGAGTTTCAGTCAAGCCTACCAAGTAGTGGCTGCGACTAGCACCGCATTACTTGTTTTATTTGTGATAGCCATTAGCAAAAGCCTCATGAAAGGATTTTATTTACTATTAATTATTGCTAGCCTTTTTGCTGCTCAATTTATAAATCTAGAAATGCCTGAGTTTACTTTACTCGCTGTCGGCGCGGCTGGCTTGTGGATTACGATAATATTAATGATGGCTTCCTTTAATATCAAAGAGAATAAGTAAGTTCTTTGATTATTTTTAGTCTTAATTAGGAAAGCTAGAGCGGTTTATTGAAAGTGATACAAAAATACATCTGAACATTAGAGTGAAAGTAAGAGAAAAATGACACCCCCCTACTTTTCTCTAATATTCAGTACCGTCTATTAAAGAAGAACCATCTTTTGATTAATTATTGCCTGAACTACTTGGCTTTTTATTTTTATTACGGTTTCTATAATTCGTTTTAGTAGAAGGCTTGCGATTTCCACCATTGTTATTAGAATTACTAGGCTTTTTGTAGCCACCTGAATTTGGCTTGTTAGATTTTTTTACTCCAACATTGCTATTAGATGCTGGCAAATCATGGTCTGGCTCAAAACCATCTTCTAAACGACGCTCTAAAGGCCTACCAATTAAGCGTTCAATATCACGTAATTGTTTAATTTCATCTGCGCTGACCAAAGACACTGCTTGACCTACTTCTCCTGCACGTCCTGTTCTGCCGATACGATGCACATAATCCTCAGGGACATTAGGTAAATCAAAGTTAACAACTTGAGGGAGTTGATTGATATCAATGCCACGAGCTGCAATGTCAGTCGCTACTAAGACTCGAACACCCGATTTTTTAAACAAGGCTAAAGCACGAGTACGAGCATTCTGACTTTTATTACCATGAATCGCGACAGCAGTGATTTGATTTTTATCTAACTGTTTTACTAATCTATCCGCACCATGTTTAGTACGAGAAAAAACTAATACTTGTTCCCATTTATGCTTATGGGTTAGAGCAGCCAATAATTCAGGCTTTTGCTTTTTATCAACAGGTACAATCCATTGCTTAACCGTATCGGCTGTCGTATTTCTTGGCGTTACTGAAATCTCTACAGGATCATTCACCATAGTCTTTGCTAACTTACGAATATCGTTGGAGAAAGTCGCTGAAAACAACAAATTTTGTCGCTTACTCGGTAAGTAAGATAGAATTTTTCTAATGTCGTGAATAAAGCCCATATCCAACATACGATCGGCTTCGTCTAATACGAGTATTTCAAGATCATCAAAACGCACCGCACCTTGATGATGTAAATCCAACAGGCGTCCTGGTGTTGCGACTAAAATATCGACACCTTTTTGCAAGCGTTTAATTTGCGGGTTTATTTTAACCCCACCAAACACTACCGTTGCTGTCAGCGGTAAATACTTACCATAGGTTTCTACACTATCTAAAATTTGTGCCGCTAATTCTCGGGTAGGAGTAATGATTAAAGTACGTACTTGCTTTGTTGCAGGTGGTTTTCCTTTTGAAAGGATGTCCAAAATTGGCAAAGTGAAACCAGCCGTTTTGCCTGTTCCTGTCTGCGCTGCTGCCATCATGTCACGTCTTTTAAGCACCGCGGGAATGGCTTGTTCTTGAATAGGTGAAGGTTTACTGTAACCTTTTTTGTTTAGTGCTTTTAGAATGTCGGCCGACAGGCCAAGCGAGTCAAAACTCATGATATATCTCAAATGCCTAAGGCATGATACTGAAAAAGAAACGCGGCGGAGGTTACAGCAATATCCTATCTAATACCATGCTTATCTGATGGATAGATATCCAATGCTATCGGTTCAAATCAAGTTAAAAACGTTTATGATATCCTTAAAAAATATTAGCCATGACATCAAAGGTCTTTAAAGATCATTAAAGAAATGCTCATCAGGTTTAACTTTGCTCTTTTCCAAAAACATAGAGATCAATGAAGGAAAAAATTCCAAAAAATCGTTTTCTATATCTGCATAATTATCGAGTATATTTGGAATATAGCTGCTTGTAGTTTCCTTAGCAATTATACGCGGTGACAAACGTGTATCAATGCGACTAAAAGCTAATTCTAAACCTGCAAAATTCGTGTAACTACCAAGAACATTATTTGAAGCAATTAATTCGATAAAGTTAGCCGCTTTAGCGGGTAATTCATCTAATGCAAATTGAGCATCTTGATTAAATTTTTCAACAAATGAGGGTAAGTCTTGATCAACATATATATCCCAATGCTTACTCAAAAAATAATCATATAACATATCTATCACAACGCCTTTTAAATACCCTTTCTTGCGTAATCGAGATTTAGATAAGGAAATGGTTGCATTAGCATCTGTAAAGATATCAATTGCTACATGCATTCTCATGCCAGCGTAATGTTCATCGCTAGCACCTAACCAGCGTTTACCTTTCAAAGGGTCAGCCAGAATGTTGCCGAGTTGATATTCAATATTGTTTTTCGATAAGAGTGTGTGCGCTAGATAATTCATTTTCAGTTCTTTAATTTTTGTTTGTACTATTAGTTGGTCTGTTTAGATAAATGATTTTAGTAAGCCAGCGATTGATAAAACCAATAATGTAATTAAAACCATTTTCTTTAATGATTTTTCAGGTAATGAACTAAATAATTTAGAACCAAAAATAATACCTATTAACATAGGAAAACAAAGTAGCAAACTCGTGAATACGACTTCTTTTGATACTAGATTATTTATATAAGCAGCAATGAAGAAAGCCACTTCGGACAAGAAGAAATACACCACAATAGTCGCTCGAATATTTTTCACAGGATATCGAGAACTGGTCAGCATAGAGGCTATGAATATCCCACCAATTCCCGCTAAACCATTGTAGAAACCAGCGATAATCCCAGTAATATACAATCGAAACTCATTTACTGGTTTTTTAAATTCGAATTTTACCAATGAAACTAAGGCTACGATTAAAAGATACCCGCTCATTAATAACTGATGCCTTTCGGGCTTTATGGTTGCTAAAGCCCATACCCCAAAAAAACTGGCGATAACACCACCAATCGTGAGTATTTTTAACAGTTTAAAATCAATTTCATTTTTAACATTATTTAGCATAAATACAGAGGCAATCACCTCCATAAATATCACCATGATGACCGTGAACTTCACATCTAACCACAAGCTCGTACTGGCAACCACTAGAGCAGAAAAGCCAAAACCAATACAACCTCTGATAACCCCTGCAAAACCAACAATGATTGCCAAGTACAACAAATCGAAAACATTATCGACAAAAAGATAGTCAAAGAGAGACATAGCTTTACTAACGCGGACTCATTTTATTTTGTCAATGACTCATCTATTGAAGACTCTTTTACGCCTTCTAAATAGATACTGAGTTGTAATTCTTCTGATGCTGAACCAAGACTATGCTTAATGCCATAATCAGTTAAGCGAATAGAAAAGTGTGTTTCGAAACCTTGTCGATAGCCTCCCCAAGGATCTTTACCTCCCCCGATTCTTTTAATGGTAGTGCTTATGTCGCGCGTTACACCGTGTAAGCTTAATTTGCCAGTCAATCGGGCGGAATTAGCATCAATGGGAGTGAAGCTATTTGAAACAAAACGAGCTTCTGGGTATTTACTCACGTTTAAATACTTGTCACCGCGTAAATGCGTATCACGAAGCGCATGCGCTGAATCCAAACTTTTAGTTTTAACCGTCATTTTGATTAAGGATTTTTCAGGGGCTTTTGGATCATATTCAAAAAATCCTGCAAATTGATCAAACCGCCCTGTAAGCCAGCTGTAACCCAAATGTTTTATTTTGAAATTTACTGAAGCATGACCACCTAAAGTATCGATACGATAGTAATCAGCAATTGCTGGCGCGGTTATCAAAAAACTTGAGACTAGAACAAAGCTTAGTGTGATTTTTTTCAAGCTTGTATTCAATAGCCTCATCAATAACCTAATCAATAATCTAATCAATGATTTTGTCTGGAATGTAGTAAGTAATGTCGTTAGTGCTTTTTTCATTTACTCCTCCCTATTTTTAATTCACCACCCGCCGCTTTAAGAATAAATTTATCCATTAAAGTGGTTGGTAGCAAACGCTTTAAATAACCCATAATGTAAGTCGGTTTTGTCACGTAATAATGAGGTTTAGGATTTGTCTTTTCTAAACACCATTGTACTCTTTCTAATACTGCCTCTGGTGATAAAGTAAAAGAGTCAGTGTGACCTTCCTTCGCAAGCCGCTTGATTGTCTCTTCATAGCGTTGTTTATGCGGGCTATTTACCATATCAACGTTATCTTTTAAGGCTTGTAATGCATTGGATCTAAAGCGACTTTCTATTGGACCAGGCTCAATTAATGACACTTTGATATTGGTATCCGATAATTCCAAACGTAAGGTATCAGCAAAACCTTCAATGGCGTATTTACTGGCGTTATAAGCGCCGCGAAAAGGTAAGGAAACCAGCCCCAGTACAGAACTGTTAAAAATAATACGCCCTTGATTATTGGCGCGCATTTGAGGAATGAGTCGGTTATTCAATTCAATCCAGCCAAACACATTAGCGGCGAATTGTTTCTCAAGTGTTCCACGACTTAAGTCTTCCACTGCACCCGGTTGGCCATAAGCACCGTTATGAAATACAGCATATAAATCATCACCAATGAGTTCTTGGAGTTGATCAGCGCATTGTTGAACACTTGCTGAATCTGCATAGTCAAGTTGAAGACAATGAAAACCCTCAGACTCAAGTTTTTTCACATCACTGGCTTTTCGGGCAGTGGTGTAAACAACATAGGTATCTTTTTTAGCATCTTTGCCATTGTTGCTTTTGGCACTGTTGTCTCTCAGGCCCTTGGCAACGTGATAACCAATGCCACTTGAACAACCGGTAATAAGTATATTTTTCATGGTCACATGTTATCAGGATAATCACTTAAAAGGACACCCCCCTACTTTTTGGAGCATTTAGGTTTACGTATTTTCACAATAATTATTTAAATACATAACTAGCTTGATACATAGCTATGTATCCGACAAAGATAATGCACAATATTCCACATACTTATCGATTTTTTATACCATCTTAGATCTTGTATTCATCATAAGAAGTCCATACATTACATGAATCTTTTACCATGATTTTTTGCGAGTTACTTTTATGCCAATTTACGAATTCCAATGCCAAGCCTGTGACACTGTTATAGAGGTTTTACAAAAAGTCAGTGATCCTCATATCACAGATTGCGAAGCGTGCGGCAAACCTGAAATGAAAAAGAAAGTGACAGCGGCTGCGTTTAGATTAAGTGGTGCTGGTTGGTACGAAACTGATTTTAAAGAAGGTGATAAAAAGAAGAATTTGACGGAAGCTAAATCAGACGGTAAAGATCAATCTTCAAGTGATTCTGCTAAATCTGGTGAAACAGCTAAATCGTCTAATTCTAGCAGTACAACAAAAGATAGTTCGGATAAAGGTTCTGATAAAGGTACTAGCAAATCACCTGACTCAAGCACTACAAAAACAGAATCATCACCTAGTTCAAAAACCAGTAAGGATAGCTCTAAAGATTAATTGATTTAATCAAAGAGTTGATCACCCAATAACTCGTCAAGAGCGGTAAACAACAGCATGCTGACAAAGCTAAGAAAATACATCATCACAGGATTACTGATTTGGGTGCCTTTGGGCATCACCATTTTTGTAATACGTGTGCTTGTAAACCTAATGGATCAAACCATTGTGTTGCTTCCCCCTGCTTGGCGCCCAGAGGCATTATTTGGATTCAATATTCCAGGCCTCGGTATTGTCATCAGTGCCATGGTGATATTTATCACTGGTTTCTTTCTAACTAACTTTGCCGGTAAAAGACTGATAAAAGCATGGGAAAATATTCTCGATAGGATTCCACTCGTTCGTAGTATTTATTCTTCAGTTAAACAAGTCACTAGCACGATTTTATCCTCAGATAATAATACCTTTAATGAAGTATTGTTAATCCAATATCCACGTAAAGGAATTTGGACTTTATGCTTCAAAACCAGCGATAGTCCTAAGTCATTCAACGAGACGACTGGTGAAGAATTGATCACTGTCTTTGTACCAACAACACCTAACCCTACTTCGGGGTTTATCTTGTTTATCCCTAAAGACGAAGCAAGAAAACTCGACATTGATGTTGAAGATGCCCTGAAACTTGTTATGTCTTTGGGTGTGGTTACTCCTGAAAATATACTTAAGACTTCTCATGAAATTAAACATACTTCAAAACTAGAACAGTAGAACAGTAGAATTCTGTCATTTCTATTTTAGAAATGACACCCCCTTACTTTTTCACAGACTTTTTGTGATCTATCTATTCAATGGCAACTCCCATAAAGCAGAAATTAATAAATACAACATCTTTTTAATAAAAGGCGTATAATACGCGCCCTTAATATCATTGCTTGTTGCGGCTTTACCTATGTCAAAAGAAACCAATAAAAAACCATCTAAAGATACATCTGAAAGCATAAGTAAAGATGCTCCAGACGGTAATACTGATAATACTAACGAATCAACAGTTACCTTCGCAGAGTTGGGCATTCACGAACTGATTTTAAAATCAGTTGAAGAAGCTGGCTACGAAACCCCTTCTGCAATACAAGCGGAAACCATTCCCCATTTGTTAGAAGGTAAAGACCTTATTGGTCAAGCGCAAACAGGTACAGGTAAAACCGCTGCATTTTCATTACCTTTGTTGAGTCGTTTAGATCTCTCATCAAAAGATACTCAAATTCTTGTATTAGCACCGACTCGCGAATTGGCTATTCAAGTTGCTGAGGCCATGCAAAGCTATGCTCGTCATCTGAAAGGCTTTCACGTAATGCCAATTTACGGTGGTCAGAGTATTGATATTCAGCTTCGCCAATTAAAACGCGGAGCACATGTCGTTGTAGGAACACCTGGACGTGTAATGGATCATTTACGCCGCCGCACTTTAAAACTGGGTAATTTAAAAGCGCTTGTTTTAGATGAGGCTGATGAAATGCTACGTATGGGTTTCATTGATGATGTTGAAACAATACTAAAAGAAACACCTGATACTCGACAGACAGTTTTGTTCTCAGCAACAATGCCATCTGCCATTAAACGTATTACCCAAAAGTATTTAGACAATCCTGTAGATATTAAAGTGAAATCTAAAACGTCAACTGTATCTACGATTACCCAGTATTACTGGTCGGGTAAAACGTCCTATAAGTTAGATGCATTGACGCGTTTATTAGAAGCAGAAGAGTTTGGTGGAATAATCATTTTTGTTCGCACTAAAAACATGACCACTGAATTGGCAGAGAAACTCTCGGCTCGTGGCTATCAAGCAATTGCACTAAATGGTGATGTGCAACAATCCATGCGTGAAAAAGTTATCGCACGATTAAAGAAAGCCAGTATCGATATTATTGTTGCAACTGACGTTGTAGCCCGTGGTTTAGACGTGGAAAGAATCACTCACGTTATTAACTATGATATGCCTGCAGATAATGAATCTTACGTTCACCGTATTGGTCGTACAGGCCGTGCGGGACGCAAAGGGACAGCGATTCTCTTCGTTCCTCCCAATGGTAAACGCGCTTTAGCAGGAATTGAGCGTGCTACTGGTCAAACTATTGAACCACTCAAGCTTCCATCACCTCAAGATATCAGTGCAGCTAGAATCAATCGTTTTAAAGAAATGGTTGTTGAAACAGCCGCTTCTCAGAAGCTCGATTTTTATGAAAAGGTAATCACTGATTTAGAAGATAACGGTGAATTAACGCCTAAACAGATAGCAGCAACTCTCGCATTTTTAGTGCAACGTGATCGACCGTTATTAGTAACGCCAAATAAAATACCTGAATCGAATCTTGGTGATCGTTCAAACGATAGAGGTTCTGATCGTCATTCAGATAGAAACGATCGTGGTAGACGTGAACGTGGTGATCGTACTCGTGAAAATAATGATAGAAAGCAAGGTGGCGAAAGAAACGAACGTTCTAGACATTCTGAAGGCTCAGGACGTAAGAAAGGCGTTACACAACCAGGCATGGTTACATATCGCTTAGATGTCGGTGCAGAGCATGGCGCTCAACCAAGACATATCGTGGGTGCTATCGCAAATGAAGCGGGTGTTGAAAGTCAATATATCCAAAATATCGATGTCAGTAACGGTCACACGACTGTTGATTTACCTGAAGGCATGCCGAAAGAAATTGAAAATCATTTGAAAAAAGTAAGAGTAATGGGTCAGCAACTTTCATTACGCCAAATATCAGGTAAAGATGAAAGCAAAGGTGAGAAGAAAAAGAGTAAATCTAAAGATAAATAATAATCAGTATTACGTGAAAAATAGTTGTTTTATTCACGAAACTGCTAATTTGATAGCTTTTAAGCACACCCCCTTACTTTTTTAGAGGGTTTGCATTTTACAATCAAGAACTAATACTCATAATTTATTATGTCGCTGATATTTGGCGACGTAATCAATAAATCTCTGGAGATCTTAACACGAGGGTATGGCGGCATAAAAAACAGCGTAATTTCAACTATTTTTCTTAAAAATGAGCTTAATAGCACTGCTTTTGATCGAGGTTTTATGGATATAGTAGGAATTTAACCATTTTCAATCCGTCATCTTTATCAAGCAGAAGTCTCCTCTAATGACTTCTCTTTACTTTAACTGTTCTCCCATACTGGCACATCTAATTACCCTATCACCAACGTCATTAAGATTACTCACACTGTGATTTAGTTTTTCTTCCTTATTACATCTTTTAATTTATTACTATTTATAAGGAACGGTTAACCAAAGATTAATCCTTAAAGCTATACAATGTTTTACCGTGTATCTTTAATGAATATACAATTATTAATATTACATGCAATATATTAATGAGAATATATTTAATAACAATAATAATATAATGACAAAAGATTCAACCTCATCCAGTTATAAACTCCTTTTACCGATTGGTATTACTTCAATCATTACTTTATTGATTGTAACTTTAAGTATTGGTTTTATTAAAATGGATGCTATCTCAAAAGAGATGATCAACACAAATGATCAAAATTCCATCCATAGCAATCTATTAAGAACAATGACTGAATCTTCATTGAATAGATCAATGTTATTATTAGAAATGGTTCAATCAGAAGATGCTTTTGAAATAGATGATCTATATATTCAAATAAACCAACTCGCTACTATATTTACAGTTTCAAGAGAAAAGTTACTCCAACAAAACATTAGTCATGAACAGCGTAGTTTATTCGAAGAACAAAGTATTATTACTAAAGAAAATGGGCCTTTAGAACACAAAGTATTTGATTTGCTATTGAATGAAAGATATGAAGAAGCAAAATCAATTTTTTACAATTCAACTGTTAAAAATAGATATGAAAATATAAGAAGGCTTGAAAAAATATTTGATTTACAAAATAAAATTGGCCATGAATCATTCAATCAGCTTAAAGAAAGAAGTAATCAAGTATTAAATACAATATTAGCATCAGTAATAACTACTTTATTAATCTGTATCTTACTGACTATCATGATCGTAAGATTTCAGAATATAAGTCATTTAAAATTATCCAAACTTGCAAATGAAGATGTACTAACGGGTCTTTCGAACAGAGCTAATTTAATCTGGAACCTTGAAAATACAATTAAAACGAAACCAGATAAATCTTTTGCCTTAGTTTTTCTAGACATCGATTATTTTAAGAGTATTAACGACAATTATGGGCATAATATTGGAGATAAAATTTTAATAAACTTTGCATCAAAAATAACTAAAGCGATTTGCCCTAACGATATATTATCCCGCTTTGGTGGTGATGAATTTGTATTACTGTTAAAGAGCATTAATTCAAAAGAAGAAGCTATTAATAGAGTTAGTAACATTTCAAAAATGCTAGACACATCATTTGATATAAATGGTAAAAAAATCTTCACGACATCAAGTATGGGAGTAACATTATATAACCGTGAAAGTAAATCCAATGATGCAAAGACACTCTTAAGCCAAGCTGATTTCGCAATGTATTTAGCTAAAGAGTCAGGTAGGAATTGCTTTCATCTTTTCTCTAGACATACCCATGATAAAATGAAAAGAGGACATGCAATTGAGCATGAGCTGTTGTCTACTTTGCAAAACAACAATCCAGATAATCATATTTTTATAGAATATCAACCACTTTATAACCTTGAAAAATTAAAAGTCACTGGTTTTGAAGCACTTATCAGATGGAAAAATAATAATGATGAAATAATTTCACCTAGTGAATTTATACCCATAGCTGAAAAAACTAATTTGATTAATAAGGTTAATTCTTTTGTCATCAAAGAAGTATGTCGACAAAAAACTCACTGGAAAAAATCAGATATATGCCCAAACGTAAGAATCAACTTCAATTTATCAGGTAACAAAAGGTCAATATGCGAGTTATTAAATGAGTTCAAACAAGAAGTTAAAATACATAATTTACAATATACAGATTTTGGGATTGAACTCACTGAAAGAACAATTTTAGATGTCGATGCTGAAACAGCTCTAGAAATGGAAAGACTTACCAAATTAGGTCTGAAAATATTGATAGACGATTTTGGTACAGGTTATTCATCATTAAGTTATTTAAAGAAACTCCCTATTACTACGATAAAAATTGATAAATCATTTATTGCTGGTTTACCGCATGATAGTGATGATAAAGAATTGGTTAAAACAATCATTACTCTCGGTAACTCTTTTAAATTAGATATAATTGCTGAAGGCGTCGAAACAATAGAACAGCTTAACTACTTAAAAGATCACTCATGCATTCTAGCTCAAGGTTATTATCTGGATAGACCATTATCTATCAATGATGTCAATGCAATTAATGAATCGGATTATTGTTTAGAACAACCAAACAATAGATTCAATGCTTCCTAGTACTTGCTTCAACGTCCGTCAAAGCTTACTATTCCGCCTCTAATATTTAATACAATTTTCGGGTTTTTATTATGCGTACACACCGTTGTGGGTTAGTTGAAGAATCACTAATGGATCAAGAAGTTACTTTATGTGGCTGGGTTAATCGTCGTCGTGATCATGGCGGAGTTATTTTTGTTGATTTACGCGATTCTGAAGGTCTTGTTCAAGTGGTATTTGATCCAGATAATGCTGAAATGTTTAAAACAGCGGAATCAATCCGTAACGAACACATTTTACGTATTCGTGGAAAAGTACGTGCACGTCCAGAAGGTATGACTAACGACAACCTAACCAGTGGTCAAATTGAGATATTTGCCCTTGAGTTAGAAACGTTGAGCGCATCTGAAACACCACCATTCCAATTAGATGATGATGTAAACGAAGATGTACGCTTAAAGTACCGCTACGTTGACCTACGTCGTGACGAAATGCAAAAGCGCATGAAAACACGTTCTAAGATGACATCAAATATGCGTCGCTATTTGGATGATAATGACTTCTTAGAAGTTGAAACACCAATTTTGACCAAAGCCACACCTGAAGGCGCGCGTGATTATATTGTGCCTTCACGAACGCATCCGGGTAACTTC
>CALFUP010000017.1 GCA_937929875.1 uncultured Cocleimonas sp.
GGTTTTCAACATAAAAACAGTGTAGGTGTTCGTTTGAATGGTCGCAAGTGGTAGCATTAATTGCTAATAACACAATAATCCGGAGCTCATTATGCAAGCCTTTATCGAAAACATGCCGAAAGCGGAACTACATCTTCATATTGAAGGCACTTTTGAACCGGAGTTGATGTTTGAAATCGCGCAGCGCAACAACATTGACTTACCTTACGCTGATGTTGAAGCCTTACGAAAAGCCTATGACTTTAGCCAGCTTCAGGATTTCCTAGATATCTATTATCAAGGCATGAATGTTTTGCAAAAAGAGCAAGACTATTACGATCTGACTTGGGCTTACTTGCAACGAATTTATGCTCAAAACGTTATACATACTGAGATCTTCTTTGACCCTCAAGGTCACACAAGTCGTGGCGTTGCTTTTGAAACGGCGCTCAATGGTATTTATCGTGCATTGGAAGCTGGTCAAAAGGAGTTGGGCATAAGCTTTGGTTTGATTATGTGTTTTTTACGCCATTTAGACGCAGATGATGCAATGGCGACCTTAGAGCAAGCTCTACCACATAAAGATAAAATTATTGGTGTCGGTTTAGATTCTTCTGAGTTAGGTCACCCACCTGAAAAATTCACTGAGGTCTTTAAAAAAGCTAAAGAAGAAGGCTTTCTGATTGTGGCGCATGCCGGTGAAGAAGGTCCTCCTGACTATGTGTATCAAGCGTTGGATCTTTTAAAGGTAGATCGCATTGATCATGGAAACCGCGCACTTGAAGATAAAGCGCTAACAAAGCGTATTGCGGATGAAGGTATCGCGCTGACGGTTTGTCCTTTATCAAATCTGAAGCTATGTGTAGTCGATGATCTTAAAAATCATCCGATGCGTGAGATGCTACAGGCTGGGTTAAAAGCCACTATGAACTCTGATGATCCGGCGTATTTTGGAGGCTATATGAATGAGAATTATATTCAACTTGCCGAAGCTCTCAGACTTACTCAAGAAGAAATAGTGACTTTGGCTCGCAATGGGTTTGAGGCAGCATTTGTGTCGGACGAACGAAAGCAGGTAATGCTGAGTAACTTGGATGCGTTTGTTAGTGCTGCCTAAATTGTAGTAATATCCAGTCAACAAAAACACTACCTTGGCTAAGGAAGCGGTTGTGATTGTGTTTATCACACCGCTTTAAGTGTTCAAAAACAATAAGGATATCAAATGAATAATAAAATGAAGGCAGCTGTGCTTGCCGTATCATTGACCGTATTAGCGGGCTGCTCATCTACTCCAGCAAGTTTAGATAGAAAAGCGTTAGCTGCTAATAAAATTACAGCAATCGATCTTAGCTCTCCTGAAAAAATCACCTATACAAAGAGCCAAGCTGCCGCTCGTACTGCGAGCATGACAGGCTTTGGTTTATTAGGGGCTGTGGTCGCTATGGGTGTTGACGGTGCGGTTAATATGAATCGTGCGAAATTGCTTGATCCCATTATTAAAGGAATGGGCAACTTCAATACTAATGAAGTGTTCAAAAGAAAACTGGCGACAATCAAAGGCCCAAGCTTTGCGCCAGGTTTAAAAGTTAGCGGGTATACCGTGCCTGTTGAAAGTAAATTGAATGTGTTAAATGTCACGACAGGTTATGTGCTGAGTGCCAATCATCAAGTGGTTGCCGTCTCGGCTTTGGCAAAAATAAAGACGTCAGAAAAAGCGCCGGTTTACTCACGTCGATTTACTGAAAACTCAACCATCGAGACGGGTCGTAAAGAAGGCGAAAAGTTGAATGTTACTGAATGGCTTGGGAAAAACCCTGCAAAACTGAGACAGGCAATTGAACGCGGTATGGATGCAATTGTTCGCAAGATTGCATTAGACATTAATACTGGCACACCCGCAGCGAAGTAATTAACCTGCAACGCGAAAAGTAATGTTGATTCGGCTTTCCCCCCAGAAAGGGTGGTAGGCCGATTTAATTGCCGAGACTCCGTGAAAGAACATCCTAGACGTTCCTCCCCAAACCACAACATCTCCATGCATGACGGGCACTTTAATGGTCTTGTCTGAGCGCTGAAGACCACCAAATAAGAAGGTAGCAGGGACTCCTAAAGATATTGAAACGATGGGTGCAGTAAAATCCTGTTCGTCTTTATCCTGATGCAAAGACATTTTTGCACCCGGAACGTATCGGTTGATCAGGCAGGCATCGGGTTGATAGTCAGAATAGCCTGCTTTTAGTGCACATTCTCTCGCAATTTCTCTGAGAATTTCAGGCATGTCAGGCCATGGTTGTTCAGTCAACGGATCAGTCTTGGAATACCGATAACCTCTTCGATCACTGACCCAGCCATAATCTCCACAGCCAGTCAGCGCAGCTGACATCGTGAATCCACCAGCTGTTTTCATATGCCTGAAGGGAGCTTTGGCCTCGATGGCTTTGATTGTCGCTAACAGTTCATCTGAGCGACTTGCCAGATACTGACGAAGCACAATAGCATCGTCACAAATGGTTTCGGTCCAAGACTCTCCGTTATTGCTGAGATCAAATAAGTCTAAGTTCATCCGCTGGTTTTACCTTATATTTTGAGGTAGTGCTATGGATTGTGCAATTTTCATATATAATCTCAACCGAAAAAGAATTGACAGCGTATCAATATCGTTGCAACCAATCATTAGTTTACAGCTCTAAGGATTGCTAGTTCAGATCATAACTTCCCTAAGTGATGATCCATAAAACCAATAATTTAATAATGTGAGGATTCTCCAATGAAATTTATCCCTTTAGCTTCTGCGTTAGCTATCAGTACTGTGCTTTCGACAGCAATGGCTGCTGCGCCACTAGAAACTCTCGATCAACGTTTAAGCTACATTATGGGTAGTAACCTTGCGATGCAGTTTAAGCGTGACGACGTCAAGTTTGACAACGATGCGTTCTTATTAGCATTTGAAGAAGTCATGGAAGAGAAGAAACATTCACTTTCAGACGAAGAAAAGCGTAATTCGATTCAGGAAATTCAGAAGCGAATTGCGGACGTTCGAGAGAAAGCAGCAACTGAGAAAGCCGCTGCGAATGTAAAGTTAGGCAAAGAATACCTTGAAGCTAATGCTAAGAAAGAAGGTGTTGTTGTTACTAAGAGTGGCCTTCAATACAAAGAAGTTAAGAAAGGTGACGGTGCTATACCAACAGCTGGCGACAAAGTAAAAGTGCATTACAAAGGTACTTTGATTGATGGAACTGAGTTTGACAGCTCTTATAAGCGTGGTACACCGGCAACTTTCCCAGTGACTGGTGTAATCAAAGGTTGGATTGAAGCACTTCAATTGATGAATGTTGGTGATAAGTTTGAGCTGACTATTCCTTCTGAGCTTGCCTATGGGAAAAATGGAAGTGGCGCGAAGATAGGCCCAGGAGCAACGTTATTGTTTGACGTTGAGTTGCTTGAAATAGTTAAGTAATTCCTAAGTATGCTTAGCGCTGAATAAGCGTGGAAGTTTAAAAAGCCAGCTATCTCGGTAGCTGGCTTTTTTGTGCAAAATAAAAGACAAAGCAAACTTGAAGAGAGTTCGGTATTAAAATTAAGATAAGTGGATGCGCTAACTTTTTACCAATAGCAATAACTATCAGTTTGGTTGCTCATTAGATCTAAGAAAACGCCACTAAAAAATGATAACTTCAGACCTGAGAGTGCAATTTTTAAACTAATTAATTGATTAAAAACCAATCATCAGTAAAAGAAAAATCAAATCCGGTTTTTATTTAACATTTACTTAAATAAAATAATAACAACAAAAATGCGTAATTTAGCCCTAACAAGTTTAAAAAGAATCGGTATGAGCAGTAATGGTTTGCTGTTGGTAGCGATATCTATTTTCATGACTCAAAATGCTTTTGGTGCAGGTACCGCTGCGGGCACTTTGATAAAGAATCAGGTTGAAGTGACTTATCAGGTAGGTAGCGACCCGAGCGTGGTTTATGTTGAAAGAGCAACGGATGTTTTTACCGTTTCTGAGTTAATACGCAGCAATGTGTCAGCTCTAGAGGCACAGGGTGTTGGTGCAGGTACGCCAGCAACCAACGCTGTACTTAGTTTTCAATTAACGAACACGGGTAATGGTAATGAGCCTTTCTTGTTAACGACTAGAGAGGGAATGGTTGATCAATTTAAGCCTATTGTCACAGGGCTCTGGATTGAAAGTAATAACCAACCTGGCTGGCAGGCAGACGACACACTCTATCAACCAAGTAGTGGTGGTGTTCCGCTCGCTGCAGATCAATCAGAAACGATTTATGTGGTCAGTGATATTCCTGAAAGTTTAAGCGATGGATCTAGAAGTGACGTTACACTGGTGTCCACTTCAGGAACTCAGGGTGCGAGTAGTAAGTTGGTTGGTAATAGTTTAGACGGGCTTGGTGATGGTGGTATTGAGGCCGTGATTGCCCAGAACAATGCAAGACATCAAGATATGACTCATTACACCGTTTCTACCGTAAAGCTCGATGTTGAGAAGAGTATTTTAAGTATTAAAGACCCTTATTGCACAGAGTTATCTTTGCCAGGTTCTGAGGTAACTTACAAAATTC
>CALFUP010000018.1 GCA_937929875.1 uncultured Cocleimonas sp.
GAAGGAAAATAAGAGAAAGTGAATCAGTAGAATGTTAATGAAGACGATCTCAAAACGATGGCTATTTTCAATAACACCCTCCTAAAAAGTAGGGGGGTGTGCTTTTAAGGATAGTTAATGGCTTAAATTCATCGCTACTTATTTTGTCATTGTAATGTATCTAGTTACTAAATTATTTAGCTACTTAGCTAGTATTTACTTAGCTAAAGTGTCGATTAGAGCATCGACTTCTTCTTCATTGTTGTAACATTCATTCATTAATTCAATAAAGCGCTGCGAAGGTGTTGATAAAAACTTACCTTTGCGCGTCACTATACCGTAGCTTCTCTTAGGGAAATATTTATCTAAGGGAATAACAGTCAGTTCTTCACGATCACGTTCAGTTAAACAAACATCAGTGACTATGGAAATTCCTAGGCCTATTTTTACGTACTCTTTTATCACTTCCCAACCGCCTGCTTCTAAAGTGACTTTGTAATTAGTATTGTGTTGAGCAAATACCATTTTAACAATACGCCAGGTACTTAAGTGACGTGGTGGTAATATCAAACCATAAGGGCTAATATCTGCTAAGCCTTTAATGTTTTTGTATTTAGAAAGCGGATGATCTTTCGGTGCGATTAGCACTGGGTTGTAGGTAACTACTGGCTTGTATTCAATATCATCAGGAATTTCAAGCATTGAACCGATGGCGATATCAATATCATTGTTTCTTAACAATTCTAATCCATCTCTGCCTGTTTCATTAGCAAGGCGTAACTTGATACCGGGATATTGCGTAGTAAAGCGTTTAACAGGCTCTGGTAACACATAAAGAATAGTAGACTCACCCGCAGCTATTGATAGTTCACCGGTGCTTAAATTACCACAATGAGCGCTGAATGTTTCATGAAGATGATCCACATTCTGTACTAATGGCTCAGCCAATTCATACAGAATTTTACCTTCAACGGTTAGCATGATTTGAGGGCCATTACGTTCGAATAAAGAGACTTCCATCTCACGTTCTAATGCTTGTATCTGTAATGAGACAGTCGGCTGGCTGGCAAATAATTTTTCGGCAGCTTTAGTGACACTTCCATGTTTAGCGACTTGGCAAAAGGCTCTTAATTTTTTAAGTCGATTCTGCTTGTAATATATTGTGGTCACATTGACTCCCTATAATTGGCTCTATTGAGTTTTTAACATTAATACAGCATTATCATTAAAAAGTCCAATTATTAGACATTTTAAGGATACTTGAATTAACTATACACCTGATGAATAATTCTAAGTTATTAACGCTAAAAGATTATTTAAAGTTCACCATATAAGCTTAATTCTTCAATCATCACTATTGCGACTATCTTCTATGCAGAGTTTGATTAATAATTAGCAAGCCTATTCAATATATTTGAGTCTCTTTTTTATGCTAGATAGTTCTAATCGTACTGTTTTTTTTGTCTCTGAAAGTACAGGGATAACGGCTGAAACCATGGGCCATAGTTTATTATCACAATTCCCGCACCTCGATTTCACCTACATTCAACGCCCGTACATCAACACCGAAGAAAAAGCACATAAATTAGCTGATGAAATCTCGAAAGTTAGCCAAGAACAAGGTTTTAAACCATTAGTATTTGCGACCATGCCTGAATCTGATATTAATAAGATTCTGGATGAGGCTGATTGTCATTACTACGAGATATTTGAAAATTTCTTAGACAAAATAGGGCATGATTTACATACCATACCTACCAGAGAATCGGGATTGAGCCATGGTTTAGTCAATGAAAAAACTTACGATGCTCGAATCGACGCTTTAAATTACACATTAAAACACGATGATGCGATGATTCTAAAAACACTCGATCAAGCAGACGTAATTATTGTTGGCGTTTCTCGGTCAGGTAAAACACCCACTTCGCTCTATTTAGCTTTAAAATATGGTATCAAAGCAGCAAACTATCCCATTACAGATAGTGATTTTGATATACATGCACTACCTGGTGCTTTATTAGAAAATCGAGAAAAACTGTTTGCTACTACTATTGAAGCTAAACGCTTGCATGAAATTCGTGAAAAACGCAGGCCATCAAGTCAATACTCTGCTTTGCACACATGTAAAAGTGAGCTTAAAAAAGCCCAGCAACTCTATGATAAATATAACTTAATACCTATGGATGTAACTAACCAATCCATAGAAGAGCTATCCGCTCAAATCGTTCGTAAACTAAAAGAACATGACATAATTACCATCAAACCCTCAAAGGATTTATAAGCATGAACACCTACAATGTGATCTGGTTGGATCAACTTGGAATCAACGATATAGATAGTGTCGGCGGTAAAAACGCCTCTTTAGGTGAGATGATACAAAATCTCGGAAACCTAGGCGTAAATGTTCCGGGAGGCTTTGCCACAACGGCAGATGCTTATCGTGGTTTTTTAGAACATGAAAATTTAGGCAATAGAATTAATGATTTACTGGATAAACTTGATGTAGATGATCTGGATGAATTAGCCAAAACAGGCAAACAAATACGCGATTGGCTAATGAATGTGCCATTACAAGATGACCTAGAAAATGATATTAACATTGCTTACGCCAAGTTAGTCGAAGAGTACGGTGAAGGCGTTACATGGGCGGTTCGTTCATCGGCGACGGCTGAAGATTTACCCGATGCATCATTCGCAGGTCAGCAGGAAACATTCCTTAATGTTTCTGGCATTGATGATATCAAAGTCGCAATTCGTAAAGTATTTGCTTCATTATTCACAGATCGTGCAATTTCATATCGTGTACATCAAAACTTTGATCATGCTGGCGTGGCTTTGTCCGCTGGTATTCAAAAAATGGTACGTTCAGATATCGCCTCAAGTGGCGTTATGTTTACCCTCGACACTGAATCAGGTTTCGATAAAGTCGTATTTGTTACGGGAAGTTACGGCTTAGGCGAAATGGTAGTGCAGGGCGCTGTTAACCCCGATGAGTTCTATGCCTACAAACGCAATTTAGCTGAAAACAAACCCGCCGTTTTAAGTCGTACCTTGGGTAGTAAAAAGATTCAGATGATCTATAACCCAGGTGGCGAAGACCCGGTAAAAATTATCGACGTCGAAAACGATAAACAAACAAAATACTGTATTACAGACGAACAAGTTGAAGAATTAGCCCGTCAAGCAATGGTGATTGAGAAACATTACAAACGCCCGATGGATATCGAATGGGCGTTGGATGGTTTAGATAACCAGCTTTACATCGTACAAGCACGACCTGAAACCGTACAAAGCCAAGCAACTAATATTATCGAACGCTTCGCATTAGATAAAGAGGCGAGTGCCAATGCAACTGTGTTAACAGAAGGTAGATCAATCGGTTCACGAATCGGTTCGGGTAACGCTAAAATCATCACCAGTTTAGATGATATGGATAGAATCAAGCCGGGTGATGTACTCGTCACTGATATGACTGATCCTGATTGGGAACCGATCATGAAACGCGCTTCTGCTATTGTTACCAATCGTGGTGGACGTACTTGTCATGCTGCGATTATCGCTCGTGAATTAGGCGTTCCTGCGGTGGTTGGTTGTGGAGATGCAACCGATAGCATAGCTGAAGATACGCCTATTACAGTTTCTTGTGCCGAAGGCGATACGGGTTATGCGTATGAAGGTTTGATTGATTTCGATATCAATAAAACCGAAATCAACACCATGCCAGAACTTGATTTGAAAGTGATGATGAACGTAGGTAATCCGGAACGTGCCTTTGATTTCTGTCAGCTGCCCAACAAAGGCGTTGGCTTGGCTCGAATGGAATTTATCATTAATAATATGATTGGCATTCACCCTCGTGCGCTTTTAGATTACGAGCAACAATCTAATGAATTAAAAGCCATTATTGGTCCAAGAATTGCCGCCTACAAAAGCCCACGTGATTTCTTTGTCTCTAAGATTATTGAGGGTGTGTCTACCTTAGCGGCTGCATTCCATCCGCAACCATTAATTCTTAGAATGTCTGATTTCAAATCGAATGAATACGCCAATCTTATAGCGGGAACAGCCTACGAACCTGACGAAGAAAATCCAATGATTGGTTTCCGTGGCGCTGCTCGTTATCTCGATGACAGTTTCAAATCTTGTTTTGAAATGGA
>CALFUP010000019.1 GCA_937929875.1 uncultured Cocleimonas sp.
CCAGTATTACTGAATTTTCTTCAATTTTTCTAATAAGCTAGCATCAAAATCAGTTGATAGTTTAGCTGTAATTGGTAGATACCAATAATTATCTGCCGATCCTAATCTTAGCAGTGGCTTACATTTTACCGCATCTTTCTCCGTCATAAGTACTATCGACTCTGTTGAAAACGATAGATCGCTCACCTCAAAAGCGTGATGATCAGGAAAGCTATTTTCAATAACTTTCAACCCTTGTGATTTTAACGTTGTGTAAAAGCGTTGTGGGTTACCAATGCCAGTCATTGCTTGTACTTCTTGCCCATTAAAATCACTCAAGTCTTTCTCTATATTCGTTGATAGGTTAATTAGGGTATGACCCAAAAGAGTCATTTCATGATAATTATAATTTTGAGTATTTTGACCATTTACCACAATCAAATCACAGTCATCTAAACGTTCTTTCTTTTCGCGTAAGGGTCCAGCGGGTAAACAGTATCCGTTTCCAAGTTGTCTTGTTGCATCAATCACTGCAATTTGGATATCTCGTGGTAATTTATAATGCTGCAACCCATCGTCGGATACAATCACATCACAATCATGTACCTTTAAAAGCTGCTCGATAGATTCTAAACGATTAGCGCCTGCAAACACTGGCACACTTGTTCTACTTGCCATTAACACCGCTTCATCACCGACTAAACTCGCATCACTGTCTACCGTCACGGATTGTGGCCAAGTTGTCGCTTTGCCACCATAACCTCGAGTGATTATTGCTGGTTTATATCCTGATTTTTGTAGAAGTTTAACAACGTGAATTGTCAGTGGCGTTTTACCCGTGCCGCCGACCGTGATGTTGCCAATCACTATGACTGGACAAGCTAGTTTAGCTAGGTTTTTGGTTTGAGTGTTACGTTGATAATTATTGATAGCAGAATAAACATAACTCAAAGGCATTAACAAAAAACGACCTATGCTATTTTTTTTCTCAGGGTCATACCAAATAGCTTCTAACCATTGTTGTAAGCGACTGGTTTTATTTGCCATAGTTATTAACCCAAGCCGTGATGTTACGCTTGCTCAAACTGCAATTGATAAAGCCTATAATAAGCACCTTTTAACTTTAACAGCTCTTGATGGGAACCAGATTCAATGATTTCACCTGCTTCCATCATTAATATTTTATCCGCTTTTTCGATTGTAGAAAGCCGATGCGCAATCATAAAGGTAGTTCGGTTTTCCAACAGTCTTTCCAGAGCTTCTTGAATATGCCTTTCAGATTTAGTGTCTAAAGCAGAGGTTGCTTCATCTAAAATCAATATAGGCGCATCCGATAAAATCGCTCGCGCAATGGCGATACGTTGCTTTTGTCCACCCGATAATAGCGTACCGTTTTCACCTACTTGCGTATCAAAACCGAGGGGTAATTTTTCGATAAACTCTAAGGCGAAAGCAGCTTCTGCCGCATCTGCCACTTGCT
This sequence comes from uncultured Cocleimonas sp., assembly GCA_937929875.1. Lineage (GTDB taxonomy): Bacteria > Pseudomonadota > Gammaproteobacteria > Thiotrichales > Thiotrichaceae > Cocleimonas. The sequence goes on from CALFUP010000019.1 coordinate 1,460, forward strand.
CATCAGTGGCTGAACGCATATTGCCATAAGCGATATTGTTTCTTACTGTGTCATTAAACATCGTGACGTCTTGACCGACGTAAGCGAATTGTTCACGTAAATTTTGTAATTTAATATCAGCAATAGGGAAGCCATCAAGACTGATTTCACCTTCGAAACCATCATAGAATCTTGGTAACAAGTTCACTAACGTAGTTTTACCACTACCAGACTGTCCGACTAGGGCAATTTTTTCTCCTGATTTAACAGAGAAATTAATGCCTTTAAGTACGCTTTCAGTTTCTTTTTTATAACGAAAAACCACATCTTTAAATTCAAAGTTACCTTGAGCGTTTGCTAAGGTTTTAGTGCCAGTATCTTTCTCAGGCGCTTCATCAATTAATGAGAAAATACTTTCACCAGCGGCGATACCGCCTTGTAAAGTAGAGTTAATTTGAGTCAGACGTTTTACAGGATCAAGCAAGGCCACCATCGCCATCATAAAAGACGTAAAACTGCCTGCAGTAAAGCTCTCTATCATCTCACCATGGGTTGCTGAATAGACTATCACTGATAATGCCACTGCCATTATCATTTGCACTACAGGCATGCTGACACGCTCAGTAATAATGCGTTTCATGTACGAACGATGATTGGACTCATTCACATCTTCAAAACGTTTCGATTCGTATTCGATGCCATCAAAAATACGAATTTCACGTGTCGCTGCGATCGTTTCATGTCCGATTTGAGTGACTTCGCCAACCTGTTCTTGAATCTGATTACTGAGCTTACGAAAACGCTTAGAAATATAGGAAATCAAAATGGCAATGATGGGAGCAACAAACAGCACAATAAGGGTCAGTTTAAAACTCAAATACATCATTACAGCAATCGAACCAATCACGATTACACTGTCTTGAACTAATACGGTTAAGCCTTTTGTCGCTGCAAGTGACACCTGCTCGACATGAAAAATAAGGCGAGTTACTAATTGCCCTGAATTATTTTTATCGTAATACGACACAGGTAAACGTAATAAACGCGTAAATAATTCACTGCGGATTTCCTTAACAACCGAGCGCCCTACCCATTCCATACAATAGCTCGATATAAAACTTCCGATTCCCCGTAATAAGAAAATTGCTAATAAAGCAAAAGGTGCCCACTTGATGACTGTTGGATCTTTTTCAGTAAAGGTTCCATCTAATAAGGGTTGTAAATAGATGGTGAACATCGGCACGGTTACGCCAGCAATGATTAGACCAATGACAGCAAAAACAAGGTAACGCCAATGCTTAATTGAGTAAGCCGCTAAGCGTTTATAAATATCATAACCACTCGTATTTGTAGCAGAAATAACATCCGATTTAGATGAGTGATCAGGTGATGGAGCAGTAGCGGACAAGAAGTGACCTCAGGCCAATTGAATAAAGAGACTTTAACCTAGAAAGGGATTTTGAACAATGATATGAGTATGTAGCATTTAAAAAGTATAGATAAGCCAGCCATCACTTTTTCTGCATATTTTATTTGCTCCTACCACTTACTACTGTTATTTCCTGCGGAAATCACTACATACTTTCAGGCTCTTGGTGAGCCTAAGAAAACAACACCCCCCTACTTTTTGACAGTTATTCAATAAATACTACTATCAAATTGCTTATTTTTTACGTCTAAAGTGAAACACAAACCAAGCTAATATCAGTGATAAAACACCGAAAACCAAAGCATAGATACTGCCAGACCCTTGTTGCCATAGAAAATTATTCAGTACCCCACTGACAATTAGGAAAAAACTGATAATGATTGGGATGATTACATTTTGCTTCATAAATTAGTTTGCTTTATTAAGGTCAAGTTTCTAAGAGATCAAACTAGAGTCGCTCTAGAGTTACGATAAACAAGGCGCCTGTTTGATCAACTTTATCAAGTGCTTTGCATTCAATTTTTCCATTCGATGCTTTAAGTAATGATTCTACTATACCTAAGCCCAAGCCCGTGCCACCTGTATCACGATTAGTCGTGAAGAAAGGTGTGAATATGCGTTTTTGATTTGCATCTGAAATGCCTGTGCCATTATCTTGAAAGGCTAATTCAATGGTTTTATCAAACTTCTCAAGACTTATGTTTATCTGCGAAGCGCCATGTTGCAAGCTGTTATCGCTAAGGTTACTTAAAACACTGTGTAAGGCTGATGAAGGGATATTAACCTCCATATCAAAACGTGCATCATTTTCAAAGACAAAATTCAAACGACTATCGGAATATCTCGATTCTATGGTTTTGATACAAGCCAATAGATTGCTTGATTCTGAAGATATCTGAATGGAATCAGCTCGAGCTTGTTCTAAAAGCCTATTAACCAAACGTTTAAGGCGATCAGTATCGGCGGTTAAATTATTAATAAAGCGCTGGCGTTGCTCTTCGGGCATATCATCGCCGTGCTCTTGCAATAATTCTAAGGAACCTTGCATCGAAGTTAGTGGTGTTTTGAACTCATGCGAAACATGCGAGGCAAATTGTTGTATATATTCAGATCGCTCATGCAGAGTGTGCGACATTTTAGCGAAACTATTGGAAAGCTCTGCCAATTCGTAAGTACCTGGTTGCTTTAACACCTCAACCGTAGTGCTTTCGCCACTGGTAACTTTCTTCGTTTGTTCTATCAATTCACGAATAGGCCGGGATAAACGTGACGAAATAAACAACACGATCAAGCCCGTCAAACCCAATAGCAAAAGACCCAATAAAATCACTTTTTCTTTGATACTGTATAAATGTTTCAGGATATTTTGCGGAGTACGTGACAGATAGGCAACGCCTTCAACTTCTCCCTGATTAATAATAGGAAATGCAACGAAAACGCGGATGCCTGTGCCTCGACTTAGAGATGCTATTGAAGGCGGTGGTTCGTCAGATATACGCTCACGTAATACGGCAACATATTCGCCCTGTAATGCTTTTTTCACCTCATAAATATGTGCCATTGACATATTGAGTTCTGCGCTTCCTGCAACAACGACACCCTGTTTATTGAGAATACGAATACCCGCAAGCGTGATCTGCTGGGTATTGAGCAGAATATTATTCATATTCATGCCGGCTATTTGATCTTCACCATAATCCCAAAGCTTATTAAAACGTTGGTCAATAAAAGCATTAGGACGTCGTGGCAGCACTTTTTGCTTGGCTAAATCTAATTGCGGCTGTATAGGATTATACACACCAGCGGCAACCGCTTGATTTTTACCAATCAACTCACGATAAACCGAAGCTAAAACGGCGGACTGCGTGATCAATTCTACTTCGGTTTTTTGTACCAATACGTTTTCATAGAAACGAAAGAAATACAGACTTCCAAGGGGTAACAGCA
>CALFUP010000020.1 GCA_937929875.1 uncultured Cocleimonas sp.
TTTATAGTCACTCTCCCATGTTAATTACTAAAAATCCTAACGATATCAGAACTCATTTTCACCAAGGGGATGTGTTCGCATATCCAACAGAGGCCGTTTATGGTCTAGGTTGTGATCCAGAAAACGAATCTGCAGTCATGCGTTTATTAGAAATTAAACAGCGTCCTGTAAGTAAAGGTTTAATTTTGATAGCCTCAGATTTTTCTCAAGTCGAGTCTTACTTAGAACCCCTTAATAAACAGCAACAAAAGTTTACCCAGCCAAGTGAAACGACCTATATATATCCTGCAAAAAGCGCAGCACCAAAATGGTTAACGGGTGACTTTGACTCACTTGCCGTTCGGATTACCCAACATTCTTTAGTACGAGAACTTTGCTCAGAGCTAGACTCTGCTTTGGTATCGACAAGTGCTAATCTCACTGGAGAAGAGCCCGCAAAGACAGCGAAAGAAGTTGCAATGGCATTAGATGGCCTAATTCATGTGATTCTTGACGGTGAAACGGGAGATTTAGATAAACCAACTCAAATTCGTGATAGTATCAGCGGCCAAATTATTAGAGCGTGATCGACTAAGATCTAGGGTCTGCAAATGCCACTTATTCAACTAAAAAATATCCAAGTCAGTTTCGGTGGCCCAGCGCTACTTGATCAACTGAGTCTAACCATCGAGCCAAACGAACGTATTTGTTTGATCGGTCGTAATGGCGCGGGTAAGTCGACTTTAATGAAAGTTTTGAATCGCGAAATCAAAGCGGATTCGGGCGAAATTATTGTTGAAAAAGGCGCTGTAATTGCGCAATTAGAGCAAGAAGTTCCGCAAGACATGTCAGGCAGTGTATACGAAGTCGTTGCATCTGGCTTGGCTGAGACCGGTGATCTTCTCTCTCAATTCCACGCATTGAATGAAGCCGAAGATATTGGTACTGAAGAGTGGATGACTCGATTCGAACGAGTACAAAACAAACTCGAAGACTGTAACGGCTGGCATTTTCAAAACACCATCGACACCGTTATCTCAAAATTAGAGTTAAATGCAGATGTGGATTTTGGCCAACTTTCTGGCGGTATTAAACGTCGTGTGTTACTCGCACGTGCCTTGGTTCAAGAGCCTGATGTTTTGTTACTCGATGAGCCGACTAACCACTTGGATATTGAAGCGATTATCTGGCTTGAAGAGTTTTTACTTAGCTTTAATGGCTCCTTAGTTTTCATTACGCACGATCGTTCTTTCTTAAAACGCTTAGCGACTCGAATTATCGAAATTGATCGTGGTCAAGCGACAAGTTGGCCGGGTGACTACGAGAACTTCTTGCGCCGTAAAGAAGAAACCCTGCATGCCGAAGAATTAGAAAACGCACGATTTGATAAAAAACTGGCACAAGAAGAAATTTGGATACGCCAAGGCATTAAAGCTCGACGCACCAGAAATGAAGGTCGCGTGCGCTCTTTAGAAAAAATGCGTAGTGAGCGTAGCCAACGCCGCGAGCAACAAGGACAAGTGAATATACAAGTCGATGCAGGGCAGAAAACCGGCAAGCGCGTAGTTGAAGTTGAGAATATTAATTACACATTGCCTAATGGTCGCGTGTTGATTGATGATTTTTCGACTTTAGTGCAACGTGGCGATAAGATCGGTTTAATCGGGCCAAACGGTGTCGGCAAAACGACCTTATTAAAAATTCTACTGGGAACCTTAGAAGCGGATTCGGGTAAATTAATCGAAGGTACAAATTTACAAGTAGCGTATTTTGATCAGCTGCGTAGCCAATTAGACGAGAACCGTTCGGTAAAAGATAACCTTGATCGTGGTGCAGATAAAGTAACGATTAATGGCCAAGAAAAGCACGTGATTAGTTATCTGCAAGATTTCTTGTTTGCTCCTGAACGCGCCAATTCACCAGTGAATGCACTTTCGGGTGGAGAGCGTAATCGACTGCTATTAGCAAAGTTGTTTATTAAGCCCGCTAATGTATTAGTGCTCGATGAGCCTACCAATGACTTGGATGTAGATACACTCGAACTACTTGAAGAATTATTACTCAACTATACGGGAACAGTGTTGATCGTTAGTCACGATAGAGCGTTCATCAATAATCTAGTGACGAGCTGTTTTGTGTTTGAAGGTGAAGGTAAAATTAGCGAATATTTCGGTAGTTATGATGATTGGATTCGTCAACGTCCTGCTATCTCAAGTAAAAAAGCGACTAAGCCTCAAAAACAAGCCGCTGGGACTAAAGAAAATAGCAGTGTTGTTAAAAAAGAAGAGACGAAACCTGAGAGTAAAAAGTTAAGTTTTAATGAACAACATGAACTTAAAAACTTGCCAAAAGAAATTGAGGTCTTAGAAAATCGTATTGTTGAACTCGAAACCCTCATGTCGGATGCCGATTTCTTTAAGCAAGAACATAAAAAGACTTCAGCCGTGACCGACGAATTACAAGCAACACAGTTATCGGTTAAACAAAAATACGACCGTTGGGATGAGTTAGAAAGTTAGTAAAAATCAAGAGAAACGAGATGGATTTAAGTGATTATAGAAATGAATACACCAAAGGCGGATTGCATAGAAAAGATTTGAGCGATGCGCCGTTTGAGTTATTTGAAAAATGGTTAAAGCAAGCTGATGAAGCGAGCGTACCTGAACCAACCGCAATGACTTTGGCAACCGTATCTAAAGACGGAAAACCAACGCAACGTACGGTATTGCTTAAAATGTTCGATGAAAAAGGTTTTGTGTTCTTTACAAATTACAGTAGTCAAAAATCGCAGCAGATTCAAGAGAACGCCAATGTTTCAATACTATTTGGCTGGCGCGAATTAGAACGCCAAATTGAAATAAACGGTAAAGCAGAAAAAATTCCTACAGCAGAATCGTTAAAATATTTTCTTAGCCGACCACGCGGCAGTCAATTAGGTGCTTGGGCATCGACGCAAAGTTCACCTATATCAACTCGCGAATTACTCGACGGCCAACTACAAAAGATTAAACAAAAATTTTCTTCAGGTGAAATCCCAATCCCTGATTTTTGGGGCGGTTATCGAATCGTTCCTGAGACGGTGGAATTCTGGCAAGGTGGCGTCAGTCGTTTGCACGATCGTTTTGAATATACGCGTACTGATGAAAATAATTGGGCGATTGAAAGACTGCAGCCTTAAGGTTGATTATTTAGTTAAAAAGTAGGGGGGTGTGCCTATTAATACGCCCGCGCCAAACGCCATAATTCTGGCGACGACTTTATCTGGCAACTTGCAAAAATAGCAAATAAACGCTCCGAGTAATAATGCAAAGCCTGATAATGCAACCCACATAGCGGTTTGCAAGCCGTTGTCATTTTCGTGATTTCTATGTACTAATCTTTAAACTTCGCGACTAGCTATTGTTGATTTTTCAGCGCTTTAAATACCGCCAATGGTGAGTTGTCACCGACAGAAAGCGTTAACGTTTTATTTTTAATACTGTATTTATCAACTTTAGCTAGTGTTTGCATAAATTGGTATTCATTAACTACCGTATTGGCGCACATGCGTTTGGTGCTGCCTAATTGTTCAAACTTTAGGAGCTTACCTTTTTCTGTTAATGCGTAGTTGCCAAAAAAGCCGTTACAGCCACCATTACCGGTCACTCGATTATCTTTGGTATTCAACATAAAGTGTGGCTGATCGTGTGGGTTTTCAGCATCTGCGATAGACTTTCCTTCAAGTGTCACTAACTTCCAGTAAATATCGGTGATTTTTGTAGATTCAGTTTGATCTGCAGTTTTTGTGTTGTTTGTATTCATCTTGGTTGAATTACAAGCGCTTAAATTTAATGTTGTGATTATCAATACTATTGTAAATAATTTCATTTTGTTGATCCTTGTGTTTATTCATTGATTGATCTCTACTATTTGATTACTAACGTTTATGCAAAAAGTGGGGGGGTGTCAATTTAGTGTTCGGAAATCCAATTATTCAGGTAAAAAACCGCCCGCTTGCATATTCCATAATCTAGCATAATGCCCTGAGGTATTTTTTAGCAACTGATTATGATTGCCATCTTCAACGATTTCACCGTTATCAAATACTAAAATCCGATCCATGTCTGAGATGGTTGATAGTCTGTGTGCTACAACAATCACGGTTTTCTTTTCCATCAAAGTTTCTAGTCCATCTTGAATTTTTCTTTCTGTGATTGAATCTAGTGAGGAGGTTGCCTCATCTAAAATCAAAATGGGTGAATCTTTTAAAATGGCGCGAGCAATCGCGATACGCTGGCGTTGTCCGCCGGATAGTTTAACGCCTCGCTCTCCGACCAAAGAATCGTAGCCATCTTCGGTTCGTAAAATAAATTCATGAGCATTCGCTTTTTTAGCGGCTTCAATGACTTCTTCATCAGTGGCATCCAGTTTGCCGTAGCGAATATTTTCAATTAATGAGCGATGGAATAGCATCGGGTCTTGGGGAATCAATGAAATATTCTCGCGTAAACTATCTTGAGTTACTTGAAGAATATTTTGTCCATCAATAGTAATAGCGCCACCCGTTGGTTCGAATAAACGCAACATTAAATTAACGAAGGTAGATTTTCCTGAGCCTGAGAAGCCCACTAGCCCAATTTTTTGAGAGGGCTCTATATCTACATCCATCTGCTTGAATACTTTTAAGCCTTCGGGGTAAGTGAAGTCTACTTTTGAAAACTTGATGTTTCCTTTGCTTACTTGAATATCTTTAGCGCCAGCCTGATCAACGATGTCATGGGGTTGAATAAATACGGATACGCCTTCTGAGATATTACCGATGTACTCGAAGAACTCTAGAAAACTACGACTAAGCCCACGAGCGGCTTCGATTAACATTATCGAAATTCCTGCAACCATGGAGAATTCTCCAACTGTCATACCACCTTCAGACCATATTTTTAAAGCATACGTAACCATAGAAACCATCAGAATCATTGCTGAAACGAATTGGAACCAACGCATTTTTTCCATAAACCAAAAGTTACGTTTTGCAGCGACGATTTCTTCATCAATAAATTCGCCAAGGTAGTCTTCTTCAAACTCACCGCGAGCGAACATTTTGGTATTCATCATATTAGTGACTGAATCAACGACTTTACCTGTCACTTTTGAGCGTGCTGCTGCGAATGTTTTAGAGTAAGCCTGACACTTTCTAGCTAACAATAGTGAAATCGATACATATAGCATTAACCAAATCATTAATACCAAAGCGAGTTTTGGACTTGCACCAAATAGAATAATAAGAGCGACAGTGGATTGAATGATTAATGGATAAAAAGTAAAACAAATCGTCCATAAAGAATGCATACAACTGGTGGCGATTTCAGTAATACGATTGGCAAGTGACCCCGCAAAGTGTGAGACGAAATATCGATGAGAATGAAACTGTAGATAACGGAATAATGATCTTCTGATGATAGATCGTAAACGCGGGCCATTGCTGACTAACAAGGCTCCGCTGGCTCTACTAAAAAGGACAATACCGAGATTTAATAAGGCAAAAAGCACTAAGGAATCGTAAGCGGCATCAAATACATCAAGGCCAGTTTCATTTGCCATTGTTACCGCATCGATAATCTGCTTTATCGCGTAAGGTAACATAATCGTGCAGCTAGCTTGAGCCGCTTCAAAACTAAGAATACCGAGAATAGCTAAAGACATCTTGCGGTAAAAATACAAGGCAAAGCGCCATGGAGTGCGTGGCAATTTGGGAGCCTTATCAGCAATGGTGAAACTTGAATTCATAAAATTGCTTCCTAAAAGCGAGAGTTGGGTTTCACTCGATTAAACTATTTGAGACCTTTGCACGAGAGATATGACAGCATTAAAAATGCTTGAATACCTCTTATTCTCCTTAAAAATTCGTTCAATAGCCCTGCTATTAAGCTCAATTTTAAGAAAAATAATAGAAATTACGCTATTTTTTTATCTTGTCATTCTCTCGTGCAAAGGTCTCTATTTAAAGAAGCTATTAAACTACTATTGATTAATTTAAGAAACCTTTGATCAACTCTACTTATTTTTAATCCGTCATATTTCTCATGCAAAAGTCTCAGTTTATAACTACTGACTAAATTAGAGATTTAAAAATAAGTGGACGTGAACCCAATCGTAATAAAAACCACTAATTACTCATATTTATTGATATTAAGCACACCCCCCACCTTTTTCATGCTTTTGGGGTATAATCGATTTAATAACAATAAGATACGCATTAAGCTGGGGATATGAGCTTAATGGGTTTAACAACTTTTTAGCAATGATTAAAACAACAAGGGCTGATTTTCTCAACTAGACAGAGAACCAATCTATTTTGATTGGGTCTTACTGTTTTGTGACGAAAAATAAAAAAGATATGAACAGATTCGTACAACTATTTCTGATTGGGATAGTTTTAAGCGTTAGCTTAATTACCACTATCCATGCAAATCCAAATCAAAATTCACCTCTAGGAATGAACACCAACGAGGCGCTAGAGGTTGATGCAAGCTTACCTTTTGTGGATTTATTTCGACTGGCTTTACCTTTTAATGAGGCACGTCCTTGGTTTACTAAGGGAAATGTCATTTTTGATAAAAACGGTTGGCCTAAAAATCTAAATGGAGGCAAAGCGGGTACTCGCTTCCTTAGTCACATTCCAATAAAAGCACTGCCTCAAGGAGAATACACAGTACTTTATGAGGGTGAAGGCAAGTTACGCTATGGTGCAAGTGCTAAAGTCATTAAGCAGTCTCCAGGAAAAGATATCATCAGGTTAGTGCCACAAAAGCAACCTAAAGAGTTATACCCAACCGCAACGGCGACACTTTTTATTGATGAGAGTAATCCACGAAATTATATTCGGAATATTCGCATTGTGATGCCAGGGGGCATTTGCAGAAACAAGCCGACTAAGCATGTTACTAATCCTAGAATTTGTCCTAATAATAGCTATATGTCGTTTGTTGAAAGTTATCAACGTGGTCAAAACATCACTTTCAACCCTGATTATTTAAACTTTATGAAAGACTTTAAAGTCATACGCTTCATGAATATGTCGGGTGTTACACGAAATAATCTTAGATCATGGAATAACCGCCCAACTATTCAAAAAGCGACTTGGGGCGGAAAAGAGGGCGTTCGTGGTGTGCCGCTTGAAGTGATGATTGAGTTGGCCAATATCTTAAATATCGATCCTTGGTTTAATGTGCCACACAACGCGGATAACGTGTTTATTAATCGCATGGCGCAAACCGTTAAACAACAGCTTAAACCTAATCTACGGGTCTATCTTGAGTACACAAATGAGGCATGGAATAATATTTTTGTTCCTCAAGCTGAGCATATGAAACAAACGGGTTATAAGCTCAAATTAGATAAAAACCGTGATATCGCAGGTTCTAAATATTATTCAAAACAAAGTGTGAATATTTTCAGAATTTGGGAAAGTGTATTTGGTAGTAAAAATCGCTTAGTAAGAGTAATGGGTGGAATGACCACGAATACTAAGCTAACAGAAACGTTGTTGGGTTTTGAGGGTGCGTATAAATATGTTGATGCTATAGCGATTGCCCCTTATTTTCATTTTCCACAAGATAAAATGGCAAGTATTCGAAGCGTCAATGATGTATTCAAAGAATTGGATGCTAGAGATAATCGTTATTCAATAAGAAACACACTCAAATTTGTAGAAAAACAAATCAATGTCACCAAGGGGTTTGGTGTTGATTTAATTGCTTATGAAGGTGGTCAGCATTTAGTGCATCATAAAACTCATTCGATGACAGAGGGTGCGACTCCCTTTCTTTATAAAGCGAATAAGGACCAGCGTATGGGTGCTGCTTACTATCAGCTCCTTGCAGGTTGGAAAAAATTGGGTGGTAAATTATTCATTCCGTTTTCTGCGCCTCGTCCCTCAACATGGCATGGTAGCTGGGGAGTTAAAGAACATATTGCTGAATTACCAGTACAAGCACCTAAATACCGATCACTATTAGGTTTTGCTCATGGGAATAGATGTTGGTGGCAAAATTGTGCATCAGGTAACATCGTGCGAAATACAAAGCCTCAACGTATTCCTCAGCATCTAATTTCAGGAAAAAGAGAATCATTTGAATCACGGTATATTTCGATTCCTAAACAGCCTCTAGGTCAGAAAACACTACATCAAAGTCCAGCTATCTTAATCGGTAAAGTGATTCAAGGTACCGTTGCTAATCCTCGTGACTTAACGGGTAGATGGCGTGCGAATTGGGATGAAAATAATCTGTATATTTGGGTGGGCGTTGTTGATGAAAGACACTTGAGTGATTCCAAAGAATACTGGCAAGATGATTCAATTGAAATATACATCGATGCGGATGCAAGTCGTGGTGACAGCTATGATAATTTTAACGATTTTCACTTAGGATTTAGTTTAGGTAAGAACAAAGTTATAGCGGGCGGCACTACACCCTCTGATAAGCTCAATAGTATTAAATTTCATACAAGACAACTTTCAACGGGTTACCAATTAGAAGTAGCAATACCCTGGTCTACTTTGAATATTATTCCTCAGGCGGAGCACACTCTAGGTTTCGATATTCAGATAAACGATGATGATAATGGTAATGCTCGTGATGCAAAAATGTCATGGAATGCCAGTATCGATCAAGCATGGAAGAACCCTGAGATTTTCGGACAGTTAATTCTAAGGGATGATACTCAAAGTGCAAATAGCCCCACTCAGCAGAATAATACTAAAACTTATGATAAGGCCGCTTTTTCGTATCAATAGCTCTTGCAATAAACCCTACAGTTAGTGTTATCAACCATGAGCTTATGTTATCTACCATATGCTTAAAGTTATCAAAAAAAATGATAATAAAATTTAGAGTAAGATAAAGCGTTAAGTTTATTGCTACAATAACAAGACTATGAAAACACTGTCGCAAATAATAAATGGCTCTGAGGTTTTTGCCTTACTTGAAGATTCTAAGTCGGATCAAGATGAGGCACGAAACTTATTATTCACAGGTCAGCAAGAAGATATAATTGCTGTCACTGAAGATGAAATACCAGCGGCTTTGGCTAAAGTAGAGGAGTGTCGTCAGCAAGGGCTTTATCTTTGTGGTTACCTTGCTTATGAAGCGGGTTACTATTTCATAGACAAAAAAATAGAACGGACTAAAGCAGATAATAAAGAACAAGCATTGCTGCATTTGGTTGCGTTTAAGTCAATGCAAGTCCTAGACCGCCAAACTATTAATGATGCCTTTTCTGAAGCAGAGCAAGATCCGACGTCACAGTTATGCGCTCATGGCTTTAAGCTTAGCGTTTCAGAAAGCAAATACATCAAAGCGATTAAAAAAATTAAAAGCTACATCATCGCGGGTGATACGTATCAAATTAACTACACTATAAAATTCAAATTTAGACTGCGTGGTACTGCAAACGCCCTCTATCAAGCGTTACGGCAAACACAGCCTGTTGAATTTGGTGCTTTTTTAAATTTCCCAAAGTTGAAAATTGTCTCTTCATCCCCTGAACTTTTTGTCAGGAAAAAAGGAGATACTTTAGTTTCAAAACCAATGAAAGGTACGGCTAAACGGGGTATGAATGAAAAAGAAGATGAGTTTATTGTCGACTTTTTAAAGCATGATCCCAAAACGTTATCTGAAAATGTGATGATTGTAGATTTAATTCGCAATGACTTTGGACGAATTTGTAAAACTGGCAGTGTATTGGTTAAAAACCTATTTGAAGTGCAAACCTTTAAAACAGTTCATCAAATGATTTCCACGGTGAAAGGCAAGCTTAAAAGTGATATTAGCTTTGCGGATTTGTTATACGGATTATTCCCATGTGGCTCTATTACCGGCGCACCCAAAATTCGGACTATGGAAATCATTAATGATTTAGAGGCTGAATCTCGAGGTGTATACACCGGTGCAATTGGTTATATTCTGCCAAATAATGATTTCTACTTTAATGTGCCAATACGTACGATTGTGATGAATCAGCGTAATCAATGTGAAATGGGTATTGGCAGTGGGATTATTTACGAGAGTAATGCTAAAGCCGAATTTGAAGAATGCATTCTTAAAGCCGAATTTTTAACTAATCTAAATAATAATTTTTATTTAATTGAGACGTTTAAATACGATATTGCAAAAAAACAGTATGAGAATCTCGATGCGCATATGTATAGGCTAAAAGATTCAGCAGGCTATTTTGGTTTCAAGCTAAAACAAAGTGAGATTGATGCTCGTTTAGATGAAATTAAACAGGAGTTAGAAAACCACCGCGGAACATTTAAAGTGCGGCTTTGTGCTTACCATAATGGCGAAGTGAAAATTAGTTATGAAAGGCTTTCTGATGGTGGGAGTGAGGTTAACTCTTCGATTGAAAACAGAGTCATCATAGGCGACCAAAAGATCAATAGCCGTTCAATTTTTCAATACCATAAAACCTCTCGTCGAGAGGTTTATAACGAAGAATTTGATAAAGCGCATAGTGCAGGATTTTACGATGCAATTATCTTAAATGAATATAATCAAGTGGCTGAGGCTTGCCGTCATAACGTTTTCATTCGTAAAGATGGACAGCTAATCACACCACCTATTAAAGCAGGTGTGTTGCACGGTATTTATCGTCAGAAATATATTGATAAAGAAAATGCTATTGAAAGAGTAATTACTCTTGAAGACTTAAATAATGCAGATGAAATCTTACTGACGAATTCTGTGCGGGGTGTTGTAAAGGTTTCTTTAGTCTAGTCTAGTGCAAAGCAGAGTTAGATCGGCTGTTACACTACAGATACATTGAGTTGAAATATTAATATCGTAAAAAGTGGGGGGGTGTCATTTGTACACATATATTTAAATATGTTATTGAGGCTTTATCCTTTATCTGAGCCTTTTTAAAGCAATCAAGCCTATCCCAAAAAATAGCAATGAAGGCATAAAGGCACTCATAATGGGTGAAAATCCATACACAATTCCTAATTCATTAATGGATCTGTTCGCCAAATAAAACACGATACCTACGATTATTCCGATAAATACTCGTTGCCCTGCCCCACCACCTCGGTTCGATCCAAACAAAAATGGCATTGCCAAAATTAGCATGACGATTGCAGACAAAGGTACTGAAAAACGCTTCCAATAGATCAGTTCGTATTTGTCGGTTTTTATATCATTATCTTTTTGGTAATCAATAAATTTTGTCAGCGCACTACTTGATAACTGATTAGGATCTACGGTTGCTGTTTCTAATATATTGGGTTTAACGAAGTTGATACTAGCTGAAACTGGTTCGCGGCTTCTTTTCACTTCAAGCTTTTCAAAAACGGTCGTTGTAATCTGTTTGAAGTCCCAGCCGGACTCATTTGCAGTAGCACTTTCGACTTCAGTTAGCGATTCTAAACCAGAGTGATCGCTTTTGAAGGTATAGATGGAAACATCAGAAACTTGCTTGTTGGTAATTACACTGCCGATATTAATTATGCTGTTTTTCTCTTTTACCCAAAGGCCAGCTCCGCCGACTAAGACAATATTTTTGTTTTTCAGTTGTGCCTTAAAATTCCTAGCTTGTAAGTCCGTATTCGGCACCACCCATTCTCCCAGCACAAATAGCAATACTGCTAATAATAGTCCTAGTTTAACAACTGAATAAATAATCCTGGCAATCGATAATCCTGCGGCTCGCATAGCGATAAATTCGGAGTTTGCGGCAAGATTACCTAAACCCAATAAAGTCCCCACTAGAGCGGCATTGGGAAAGAATTCGTAGAATCTAGCGGGTAATGTGTAAATTAAATAGATCGTTGCTTGAGTGGTTGAATATAAGGCATTCGTTTTTTCAGCCTCGCTAATAAAAGCGAAGAACACATCCAATAATACGAGTGCTAACCAAGCAATGACGATGCCCTGAAGTGTGGATGACCATAAATAGCGATCTATAATTTTTAGATTCATCGACTTCTTCCATATTGCCGGTAAATCAACCAGAACGATAAGGCGATAAAGATCAAATGTGTCCACCATAATCCTAACCAAGTGGGTATTTTTCCATCTTCAATCATGGATTTTCCACTGATAATTAAATTGGCGTAAACCGCATAGAGTAATATTCCAAAAGCGAGTTTACCAAAGCGACCTTGACGAGGCGTGGTGTGACTTAATGGAAATGCAAGTAACGCCATAACTGGTGCAGAAAAGATTAATGCCAAGCGCCAATGGATTTCTGCCAAGCTTTCTCGATCGTCTTGTTTCAATAAACTCAAAGTAGGCTCAGCTTCTAAGTCTTTAGATATGTTTATCTCTAATGCGGGGATATGAATGCCATGTTCGGCAAAACTAAATATACTCATTTCTCCCGTGGTTTTATTATTGTCATAACGACTGCCATTTTCGATTTTTACGATACGGTTTCCGTTGTTGGGATCTACATAAAGTAATGCCTGTTGGGCAGATAGAGTAACTTCAACATCATCTATTTTTTTTGGTTCGATTGTATTGTTTTGATCATTAATATCATCTGAAGATGCAATTTGAGGCGTATTATCAATTTTATTCGAATCGTCTTTTATATGCATAAAGAAGCGCTGCATACGCACGTTCTTTTCGTCTATGTCCTCGACAAATAAGGTGATGCGTTTATCTCCCGCTTTACTATGCATAAACTCACCGACTGGAATGCCAGCGGCTTCTGGACGTTGTTTAATTTCTTGTTTGATATTGTTACTAGTGCGTTCTAAATCGGGAATGACAAATAAAGTCAGGCCGGCGATTACTAAGGTTAAAGGACCAACAAATAGAAAAATACCTTTATAAAACTCTTTAGGCCCCATGCCTGCAGAATTCATCGCTGACATTTCATGATCACGATAAAAACGTCCAAAAGCTAGCATCATGCCTATTAATAAAGCGATGGGTACAAGTTTGATTAAGCCATTAATTGAACCTAAAAATACTAATTTACCCAGCGCATCTAAAGGTAAACCTCCGCCACTGACTTTGCCGAGTAATCTCACGAAAGTGTTGCCAACAATAATTAGCAGCAGCACGAAGAGAGTCGCAGTAAAGGTCGACATAATTTCACGTACAAGATAGCGTTGAATAATCATTACTGGCAGGGTGAGTTTGGATTACTGCTAAGGTATTCGTTATAAAAGTCTTTGTTTTCTTCTGCGTAGTGTTTATAGCGTTTATGTGTCCAAAGATATTGTTCGGGATAGTCTTTAATAAACTCCTCAATAATCTTATTTAATCTTGCGGTATCATGAGTAATATCATTACTAGGAAAATTTTCTAATGGAGCTAGGGCTTTAATTAAATAACCTTTGCGTGGTTCATTTGGGTTCAATAATCTGACTGTGATGCAAGGGATTACTTTGGCTCCCGTCATTTTAGCAAGTCGGCTGGTTCCGGGGTTTGTGGGTGCATCAATACCAAAAAATGGTATTAAGAGACTACCTTTACCACGATAGTTTTGATCAGTCGCGTACCAAGTGGGATAACCGTTTTTTATGCTTTTGATCATGTCACGTATATTGAGTTTTGGGATTGCCTTACCGTATTTTTTATTTCTTTGTGTGGCAACTAAATATTCAATTAACTCATTTTGATGAGGTCTATAGGTAACGTGCAAAGGCATATGTTGTGCCATCATTCTACCCCCGACTTCTAAACAAGCAAAATGGGTACCTAATAGGATAACTTTATCTTCTTTTAAGGCTTCTTCTACATGCTCT
>CALFUP010000021.1 GCA_937929875.1 uncultured Cocleimonas sp.
AAATTCCGCACATAGATTGTATTCCGCTAACTATATATATTGAGCGTGATTATAGAGGAATTCATATGATTAAAAAGCCTGTATTGAGCTTGTCGAAATGACACCCCCCTACTTTTTGGTACTATTTATTAGCAGTTGCATATAACTCAAGAGGTCAGATAAGGTACTGCATTAAATTTTGATTGAATATTTCCTTGTCATGTCCGATTTAAGTCAAGAGCAAAACCTAGATCTCACTAATGAACACAGCCGCGACCAGCAATACGATGCGGCGTGTCAGTTTATTATTAAGCTGGGTACGGCGGTGCATCACTATGGACCGTCTGCGGCACGTCTTGAATCTTACCTGTCAGCGGTGTGTAAAACACTGGGATATGATGGGGTATTTCGTTCGACGCCTTCTGAGATTACCTTTGCTTTTTCTAAGCCTGATCAATGGTGGCAGCGCACGCATATTGCGGTTGTGCCTGTGGGTGGTTACAACATGTCGAAACTGGCTGAAGTGGGCAACTTGGTTGAGGAGTTAGTTGCCGATAAGATTACTCTAATTGAAGCGTCAAAACGCTTGGATGAGATAGAAGTTAAACCGAATCCATGGGGGTTATGGTCTTATCCGCTGAGCTTTGCTTTAGTTGCTTTCGGGTTTTCAGGCATGTTGCATGGAAGCTCATTGGACAATATCGTCTCGGTTTGTTTAAGCCTTATCGTTTGTGCTTTATTTTTATTGGCTGAAAAGCTGAAAGGCCGATTTTTAGATGCTTTGCCTTTTACCTCTGCCTTTGTAGCGGGCAGTTGTGCCGCAGCCATTACTTTATGGCTTCCTGAACTCAACCATATCATCGTGATATTAGCGGCAGTTATCGTGCTGATTCCTGGGTTTATTATTTCGGCGGGTATCGTCGAAATTGTCGAAAACTACATAATTGCTGGAACCGCACGCCTGTTTGGTGGCTTGGTTTACCTGATCAAACAATTCACGGGAGCATGGTTAGGGATCTCATTCATCAGTTTATTTGGCATTACAGAACTGAACACTTCACTTTCAACGACTTCAACCCCTGTCATCTTGTTATCCATTACATGTTTGATTGTAGGCTTATGTTTTGCTTATCAGACCTTATTGCGAGATTGTATTTGGGTGATTATTAATTGTGCCATTGCCTATGCAATCGTACTTATATGCAGCCAACTATTAACGGCTAATCTAGGTATTTTGTTCGCCACGATAGGTGCCAGCATGTTCGCCAATATATGGGCTAGAATGACAAATCGACCGACTTCAATCGTATTAATTCCTGCGATAACGATACTGGTCAGCGGCTCGGTCGGTTTTCGTGGGCTACTGACAGCTGCCACTCAGCAAGCTGAATACGGTATGCAGATGTTCTTGCAAATGTTTATTGTCGCATTAGCGATTGCCGCTGGTTTGTTGATTGCTAATATAATTATTCGGCCAAAAATTAGTCTGTAATGGTAGTCATTTATTAGATGTTTATTATTTGAGCAGCCAACGTTATCAACCACCAGAAAATTATGGCCAATTGAGTAATAAAAAAGGCAAATCGTATGAGTGCTGCCCGTGAACTTCCTGACAGAAGATGCATGCAAGTCTGCCCAACACGAGCAAGCAATAGCCAAAGTGCCAAAGGATCAGTGATGAAGTGATGCTCTGTTACTAATGATAAAAGCAATGTTCCGCCCACTAAGGGGAAGTTTTCAACGCAATTTGAGTGAGCGCCTGATAGCCTAATGGCAAACGGCGATATATCTGATCCATCGGCTAAAAAGCTATTAGCTTCTCGCCCTGTTTTCACAGTTACCACAATTCTGCCAATCTCTATTAAAATGATGAGAAAGAGCGTCCAAGCGATATACCCAAGCAGTGCGGTTGCAGTTAATGTCAAAGTTCTTCTCCTACTGTAAGGTTAAAATTTAAAATTGGATGACAGGATAGCTTGGTAATTCTGACCCAACTTCACTTGAGTTTAGTGTATAGCCAGTGCATGCGCTTAGACTGATTAATACACCAATCGCTATTATAGTTCTTAGTTTCAATAGCGTATTGTTGATCATAGTATTACTTGATTCTTTGATTGTTCTTGAATATTCATTTGAACTGTTTGTATTTCTCATTTTGATCTCCTGTTTTCTTAAGGAAACCCTGATCAAGTCTAATATTTTTAAGCTTGCTAAAAGCGCCTTTAACTTCCCCGAAGATCGCCGCAATAGAATGACTATTTCGGCTCACTTCGTGAAATTTAAAGGCACTTTTTTCTACCCTTAAATTATATTGACTTAATCAGGGCTTCCTTAATAGATGTAAGTTCTGAGTTGTTTTATTGACTTTGGATGTTTATTCTACTGTTCATAAATAAATAATGAATGGCAATTAATTACCTATGGATATTCATATATGAATAACGAAAACTGGCAGTGGTGGCAGTATTTTTTAGTGATTGCAAAGCAAGGTAGCTTGAGTAAAGCCGCAGAATGCTTAGGATTGTCACAACCAACGCTTAGCCGACAACTTCAGGCGATGGAGAAAAAAAACGGACAAGTATTGTTTGATAGAAGTACCCAAGGATTATCATTAACCGAATTTGGGCGCAAACTTTTAGATGAATGTGAGGAAATGCAAACAAGCGCAGATCGCTTGCAACGCTTAATAGCAGGACATACGCACACGCTTTCTGGGCGTGTACGTTTATCTGTGAATGAATTTATTGCCTTGTATAACTTGCCCAAAATCATTCCATCGTTCATGAAAAAATATCCGGATGTATCAGTTGAAATCGAAGTAAGTAATCTTGCGACTAATATAGATAAGAGAGATGCAGATGTTGCTATTAGGATGTTTCAGCCTACGCAGATGGACTTAATTAGTAGACATCTTTTTGATATCCCTTTAGGTTTTTATGCGAGTAAAAAGTACTTAGAAGAACACGGAGTCCCAAGGACAGCAGAAGAATTATTGAATTACGACGTTATCGGTTATGACCGCTCTTTACTTTTTGAAGAAGGCGGCAAAGATATTGGCTTAAATGTTAAGAATGAAAACTTTAAACTACGAACTGATTTTTCTCCTCTGCATTTAGCATTAGCGTGTAATGACGGAGGTATTGTCGTTTCACACAAAGACATTTCAGAAGCTGCTGGATTGCTTAAGATTAATATTGATATTGAATTAACGCCGCATCCTGTTTACTTAGTCTGTCATCGTGATGTTCAACATAACAAACGAATTCGAGCTTTAATGGATTTTCTTGCTGAACATTTACCTATGGCATGCAGTTAGAGACCTTTACATGAGAGGCATGACGGATTAAAAATGCTTAAAACCTTTATTCTTAATCTATAAAAACACTCAAAAAGTGGGGGGGTGTCATTTTAGACATCTCCAATACAGTTTCCTATACTTAGGTCTCTAATCATTTTAATAAGGAGATCTCATGGCTGTTAATCCGATACCCGAGCGTTATCACACAATCACGCCCTATCTCACCGCTCGCAATGCTAGCGAAGCGATTGAGTTCTATAAAACTGCGTTTGGCGCAACTGAAGTGGGTCGGTTAGTAATGCCTGATGGTGGCATTGCCCATGCGGAAATTGAGATTGGCGATTCTAAAATCATGATTTCAGAAGAGTCGGAAGATTGGGGGAATTTAAGCCCGCAAGCTCTCAATGGATCACCAGTTAATTTATGTATTTATGTGGAAGATGTCGATACCGTATTCGCCCAAGCATTAACAGCTGGTGCAACAGTTAAAGCTGAAATTGAAGATCAATTTTATGGTGACCGAAGCGGCACGCTCATCGACCCTTACGGCCATATCTGGACAATTATGATGCGCTTGGAAGAACTTACTTTTGAGGAAATGCAAAAGCGAATGGAAGCGATGTTTGGATAGTTTTAAATAACGCTTAAATTTCATCGTCTTTATCCTTTTATCCCAAATTTACTGTTAAAAACTTAGGAGGTTCTTATGTCTAATAGTTTCTCAAAGAAGATTGCACCTTTTGTTAAGATTGAAATAGCGCTTGCCTCTAAAGCGAACAAATCAGGCAATAGTGACCTTGAATTTCAACATTTAGAAAATGCTCATGTTCTAGGCCAGGAATCAACTTATTGGCATGTCAAAGTCCATTTACTTATGTTGTTCTGGGCATTACGTAACTTAAAGTTAAAAGAAATATTTGGCCAAACATTTCGCATAGTAGGTGCCGCAACTAAAACTATTTTTGGCTTAGTACCTCGGGGCAATACAGGTGGTGCAAATGTTAGCCCATTTAAAGTCATGCCTATACAGTCAGAACATCAACATATCATTGATAATGCGAAGTCACTTATATGACAATACGTTTACTCGATGTAAATGATTCAAACTGGAGAGAATGTGCTGATCTTAAATTAAGCGAAGAGGAAGAAAAATTTATTCATTCAAATGTGTATATGATTGCAGAATGGAAATTTGAAACTGAAAGTATATTTAGGGCAATCTATTCGGATTCTGAGTTAGTCGGCATGCTTGCTTATTACCTTCATGATGGTGAACATGGTTACTTTTATTGGCTATATCACCTAATGATAGAACCAAAACATCAAGGCAAGGGCTACGGAGAATCTGCTGTTAAGTTAGCATTGAAGGAAATACGTCAACTAGAAGCTTCTGAGTTTAGCGAAATGAGTGAGATTAGAACAATGACTATGCCCGGTAATATTCGCGCTCAAAATTTATATAAAAAATTGGGTTTCGAGGAAATTGGAACCTTAGATGGTGGAGATATATTTCTTAGTTTGCCACTAGAATGATACCGCGCCTATACGATGACACCATTGGCAAAACTACGCGTAAAAATTGTCTTTAAGGAACCTTTGATTAAATGGATATAATTTAAACGCTGAAAAAAGTGTTTGTAGTTTTCACGAAGTGAGTCGTAATAGTCATTCTATTGCGGCGAACTTCGGGGAAGTTAATGGCCTTTTGCAAGCTTATCCTTAATTACAACAAATTGGACTTGATCAGGACTTCCTTAAAAAAGGCGATAGAAATCAGAGGAAATTAGCTATGACGACAAAAGCAAAAAAAATTGCGGTAGAAAACATCAATGTTCCAGGCAAAACTAATAACGTTGATGCGCTTAAGTACCAAGCGATGAAAACAGCCTTCCTCAAAATTTTGCCTGAATTAAGCCCTGGACTGACCCAAACAGAAATTCAAGAACACGTTAAAGCTCATTTACCTGAAAATGTATTTCCAGGTGGCGCTACATCTGCTTGGTGG
>CALFUP010000022.1 GCA_937929875.1 uncultured Cocleimonas sp.
ACGAATGCTTGAAGATGGTTTTATTGATGAAATGAAAGCCTTATATGCTCGTGAAGATTTGCATGCTGATTTGCCCTCGATTAGATGTGTCGGATATCGCCAAGCTTGGCAATATCTTGAAGGTGAGTTGGATTATGACGAGATGATCGAACGAGCTGTGATAGCGACTAGGCAATTAGCCAAGCGCCAAATGACTTGGATGCGCTCAGAAAAAAACATCACTCCGTATGGTGCTAAAACATATCAATTGGAGAAAGTGGTAGAAGATATTCAGACCTTCATTGGCTCTTCTAACAGCTAATAAATTAGGTTCTTGTCTTGATTACTCTGAATCTGCACTTAATATTTCTTCAATTACGTAAATTAATTCAATATTTATACCTAATTTATGCCTCTTATCGTTAATTGTGCAGAAAATAGGCATGATTTTTTACTTTTCTCTTAAACCTGTTATTATCCGTTGTTCTGTAAGGATGCAGAGTTGCTGTTACCCCTTTAAGCTAGGTAGTGTTACTTTGTTGTTAGCAAAGCTTAAATTACAGCCCTAAATAATATAATTAATAACCAAAACCCAATAATAAATCAGGAGTAAACCATGTCGACAAAAGGGCATATGCTACAAGAACCCTTCCTAAACGCTTTACGTAAAGAGCGTATTCCCGTTGCAATTTATCTTGTAAACGGCATCAAACTTCAAGGTCACGTAGAGTCTTTTGACCAGTTTGTAATTCTTTTAGGAAGCACAGTAAGTCAACTCGTTTATAAGCACGCAGTATCTACCATTGTTCCTTCTCGCCCGATTAAGTTAACGGTAGAAGAAGAGTAAACCACTAGTTGGAATTATTTGACAAACTCAGTCAGGGTGAAACCCTGATTGAGAGTGCCATACTGGTACAAATAAAGTTTAGCTCACGCTCTAGTTCTAGCCATTCTGGCCAAGAACAACAAGATATCAATGAATTTACTGAGTTAGTGCGCTCCGCAGGTGCACACACCTCGACACTCGTGACTGGCTCACGCGCATCCCCCGATTCTCGATACTTTGTTGGAACTGGCAAGGCAGATGAAATTAAAACAGCGGTTAAATTACATGATGCCGATGTTGTTATCTTTGATCATTCACTATCTCCCGCACAAGAACGTAATCTCGAAGGCTTATTAGAATGTCGAGTGCTTGATCGTACCGCATTGATTCTTGATATATTCGCCCAACGTGCGCAATCGCATGAAGGTAAGCTTCAGGTTGAATTGGCGCAGTTAAAACACATGTCGACGCGCTTAGTTCGCGGTTGGACTCACCTTGAGAGGCAAAAAGGGGGTATCGGTATGCGTGGTCCTGGTGAAACTCAGTTAGAAACTGACCGTCGCTTGCTGAGCATTCGTATCAAACAAATTAATAAACGTTTAGATAAGGTCAATAAACAACGCGAGCAAGGTAGACAGCAACGCCAGAAAACAGAGATACCGACAGTGTCTTTAGTTGGGTATACCAATGCCGGGAAATCGACTTTATTCAATAAAATAACAGGCTCTCAAGTTTATGCAGCGGATCAACTGTTTGCGACACTTGACCCAACGCTTCGTCGTGTCAATTTGCCTGATCAACAAGCGATAGTTTTGGCTGATACCGTAGGTTTTGTTCGAGATTTGCCACATGATTTAGTCGCCGCTTTCCGCGCGACATTACAAGAAACGATTGAAGCCGATTTGATTTTGCATGTCATTGACAGCAGTGATGAACAACGCGATTTTTATCGCGAGCAAGTTAATAACGTAATTCACGAATTAGGTGCAGAAGATGTGCCGCAAATTGAAGTAATGAACAAAATTGATCTTACCGAGCAGTCTGTACACATTGAAGATGCCCATAATGGTGAACCTGCACGTATTTGGCTGTCATCATTAACTGGCGAGGGATTGACTGAGCTTTATGATTTGTTGGCTCAACAGTTTGCAGATCAGGTCTTTAAAGGTGAGTTGCGCTTACATCCCGCATTAGCTCGCTTACGCTCCTTTTTCTATGAGAATGATGCAGTTATCGATGAGAAAATTTCTGATAAGGGTGAATACTTAATGAATATATGTATTCAGAAACGCCTTATGGATTCGGTTCTTGAGAAAGAAGAACTTAATTTAGAACAGTTATTATAAACTCACTGAAATTCTCCAGTCCTATAGGCAACGAGTGTTAAATAAGCCGATGAGTTCCAAGACACATTTTCTCTCTTAAAAAAAACATCTAAAAAGTGGGGGGGTGTCATTTTTAAGTATCAAATACCAGAGCATTAAATAATCCACATCTTTTACATTTATTATCCCCTATAATTATATTAAGTGAGTTCTTGGGAGATTTGGATGAGATCAATAAAACGTTTACTACTTTCTGTTACGGTACTCATTGCCATTTTGATATTGGCTAGTTTTTTTCTACCACAAAAACAACATGTGGAACGTAGCGTTGAAATTTCTGCACCTGCTGAAAAAATTTACCCACATTTAGCGAATCCAAAATTATTTAGCCAATGGTCTCCCTGGTCGAGCATTGATCCAGATATGAAAACAACCTATACCGGTGCTGTGTCGGGTAAGGGAGCGGGTATGTCATGGCAAAGTGATAATCAAAGCGTTGGCTCAGGCAGTTGGGTTATTACCAAAGCAGTAGAGAATAAGTCTTTAGAAGTGAATATGGATTTTGGCGATCAAGGTGGCGCTACGTCATTCTTTACTTTAGATCCAAGCGAGGCAAACACGGATTCAAGTGTAAAAACTAAAGTAACTTGGGGGTTTGACACAGATGCAGGAATGAATCCAATAATGCGGTATATGGGTTTATTGATGGATAAAATGGTAGGCACTGAGTACGCAAAAGGTCTAGAAACGCTAAAGCAAAAAGTCGAAAGCGAATAGTCTATCTGCCTTTTTGCTCATTAATTAGGCTTAGGTTTTGCTTCTCTAGTTTCGATGTTGTAACTAGCGCCTTCAGACAAAATATGCATTTTGATTCCTAGAAGAGTCAATGAATCACCTCTTTCAGCTTCAGCCATTGATGAGTGCTCTAATCCTGACGGATCAATAACAGTTATCGAGCCATTCCCTATAACTTCCAACTCGTTGTTTGGCCCAATAAATGCGGCAGTATCTTCACAAATACCTAAACCTGAAGCAAAAGGGTTATATGAGACTGCTGAGAGTAAACGACCTAATCGATTACGCTGGCTAAAGTGTTGGTCGATAATGACTTTGTTTAATAAGCCTAAACCTGGGGCAAAAGTGACACCTTGTTGAGTGGGTAATGCGCCTTTAGAGCCACCGGCAATCATGTGCTCTGGGATAATTGCAGCACCAGCTGAAGTGCCTGCTAGATGAACACCTGCCGCATTTAAACGACGTATAGCTTGTGCAATCGGCGTTCCACCAAGAATAGTGGATAAGCGTAATTGGTTGCCACCCGTAATAAAAATACCGTTGCAGCTTTTTAAAGTTTCTAAATAGGACTCTTGTTGTGCTTCTTCGCGCGTATTGATCGGTAGAGAAATAGCTTCACCCGCACCTAAGTCTTTAAATACTTTTTCGTAATTTGGGCCCGTTTCATCCAGTTGAGAAGCTGTAGGAATAATGGCAATACGCGCTTTTTCATTACCGCAAATTTCTACAAATCGAGCTAAAATGACGGGATCATTTAATCGCTCTTCTGCCCCACCTATGGGAATAACAAAACCACGCAATGGATTTTCTTCGAAATCTCTAGAACCCATATTAACCTCTACTCGAAAGTGCCTTTTACTATTAGATTTTTGTTTATCATATGCCATTGGCCTAGCGCCATAACATGGCAAATATTATAGTCAGAATCTAATACAACCAAATCTGCATCTGCGCCAATACGTATTTTACCTTTTTGAGGTAGTCTTAGAAGCTGGGCTACATTTGCGGTGACGGAGGATAGCACATCCTCCAGCGCCATTTCTTGTGAAATGCACGATTTAATCGTTTCTACTAAGGTTTCAGACCGACCGAAGCCCATTTTGATCAGTTCGCCTTCTTTATTAAATTCAGGCATACAACCACCACCATCTGA
>CALFUP010000023.1 GCA_937929875.1 uncultured Cocleimonas sp.
AAGGTCAGGAGTCTAGTGATGCTTATTAAGCAGCTAGAGCGTAGTTGTCATCATTGGCAACTAAAGTTTTTTAGATAGTGTTTAAGTGCTCACTAAACGCACTACATGCTCCTTAGGTTTCGTGATCCACGTCGAATCCAAAATCGTCCCCAAAGTAATCGGTTTCCCGAAAAGTCGGAATAAAAAAATCTATTCCTAATGATGATAGGTGTACTTCTAAAACACCTTAGTTTCTTACTAGTTTAGTTTAACGCTTGCTGTTGTCACTGTCATTAGTATTAAAAACTAATTTGGCTTTGAGCAATCTTTTACTCTTATATTATATGGGGTTGATTCTTTATCATTCAAGAGTGTTGGCTAAAACAGATTGACTTTTACTGGTGTAATACAAAAAAGAAATTTGGGATGTTGTAAAATACATTGTTTGATTTTTTATGATAGATTATCAGTTGATATTAATGAATTTAACAAATCACGAATTTCTCATATCTTTTGTTTAAAGCGATAACCAGTAGGGTCTTTTATAGATATAAAATGACACCCCCCTACTTTTTGAACGTTTTATTTATTTAGTTGCAAGAGAAGGATCATTAATCCGATTCAAGGACATTACTAATTACATCGTTAAAATTTTATGAAACTTTCTATACATGATGATTTAATACAATTTTCAAAACAATGCGCTAATGCGATTTCAGCCACGTCAACAGCTGATCTTATTCAAGATGGGGTTACTCATTTAGGCTCAAGATTGGATAGTGCAACTCCTAAAGACTTTATACCTCCAAACTTACCTGTAGTGTCTCAGGTCAAGAATGTGACCGATTCACCTTTTTTGTTTAATTATGACGAAATTGCTGCTGATATAAAGTGGCGACCATCACCAAGAGCAGATTTTGATGCTGAAGTCATGGCTTTAAGCAGCTTTAATGAAATGTTAAAACTAGGTGATGTTGTGGCTGGTTTAATGTTTATGACTCCCAATCAAATCTATCCTGAACATCGTCATTCGCCGCAAGAGGTTTATTTTGTCTTATCTGGTTCTGCATCTTGGCTTTATGGCGGTAATAAAGAATACCAACAGCAGCAGCCTGGTGATGTTATTTATAATCATCCGAATGATTTGCATGGTATGAAAACGGGAAATGAAGCGCTTTTAGCTTTCTATTTTTTATGGGGAGATGCAGCAGCTAAATATAGTTTTTAAACTATATTTTTTAGTTTTTTAGAAGCAGTTTGATATGAGCTTTATTCATCTTGTATAAAGCCATTTCATATTACTATATTGCGTACAATAATAAAGTACATCAGAAATGCGCAAATACCTCCTCTTTTCTATACTGGCATTTTCACCAATGCTAGCTCATGCATACCCTATCACTTCTTATTTAGAGATGGTTAAAGTTAGTGGTGTAGGAAGTACGTGGCAAACATTATTGTTATCGAACTCTTATTCTAATCCAGTTGTTGCTTGTACATACAATCTACCTTCTTTTATCAATAGTCCAACTGCAAATAGCAATGAAGCGGCTGTACGCGTGCAAGTGATTGGCTCTAGCGTGCAAATTAAAATCCAAAAACCTTTAAGTTTAATGGCTGTTAGTACAGGCGATGTTTATTGCACAGTTTCAGAGGAAGGTTCTTATACTTACCCTATTAAATACGAAGCCCATCTTGTGACTTCTCCACAAACCAACTATGGAGGCGACTGGACTGCAGCTACTAGTGTCAATGTTACCTCTAGTAAAGTGCAGACATACTCAGACCCAGCGATAATTGGACAAGTTATGAGTTATAACAATCCTAACTTTTCAGTGTTTTGGAGTCATAACTGTTCTAATCGAGGAGTAACTGCGACAAATTCTTCGATTTGTGTCGGAAAACATACTGGACAGAGCGTTCCTACAGCTCCCACTAGTGAAACTCTAGGATATTTTATTGCTGAATCCGGTACTTATATTCAGGCTAGTTCAACAGTAACTATCGATCATGGTAGTAATCGTATTGCGGGTGTGGGAGATTCTCCTCCTTATAGCTACTCGTTACCCAGCAATCATACTTATGCAACGGCTTCACAAGCTGCAGAAAACGGTGGAAATGGCGGCTGGGTGGTTCTTTATGGAAGCTCGCCAGTTTCCAGCTCCTTAAATCTGGCCATTGAAGAGGAAACCGTCGCCGGAGATACCACGAGAAGGCATACTAATGAGCAAGTTGATTATTGGGTAATGGAACCAATATCTAAAACCTACGCAAATTTACGCTTTAACGAGGTTCTGTATCGTCAAAGCGGAGGGGTATTAAGAGAATTTATTGAGTTTTACGTTATCAGCGACGGTACGTTGTTAAATTATATGGTCAGCAGTCAAGATGGACTTTCTCAAAACTATAGAATGCCCGATGTAGATGTGAATGCCGGTGACTATGTAATATTTCATTCTAATACAGGATCCACTAGCAGTTCTGGAGGTGTGGTGAATATATATAGTGGCAGTACCTCTACCCCACTTCAAAATACTGCTGACGATATTGTCTTACTAAAGCCTTCTGACACGGATGCCACTGTTCTAAATGGCTCTGGTATGCACAATGTCATACCCGTCGATTATATTGCTTATGGCACTGGTGGTAGTATTGATCCTGTTCCTACAAGTATCAACTCAGTAACTGTCAGTTGGAATAGTGTTGATGGAAGTCGCCTCGGCGGAGCATCACCTGGTGAATCTATCAGCCTTACACCCAATGGAGTCGATACCAATACTAGCGTCTGCTGGGAAAGAACTAACAGTGGCGATGCAAGTACTTGCGCTAGTTATATCATCACTTCAGATACTGATCCCTCAGCGTTCATAAACAGCCGCGGTGAGAATAATAATATTGCACCAGAACTTAGTCTTTCAAAATCAGTATTAACTATTTACGATCCTTACAATGGAGCAAGTAATCCAAAAGCGATCCCAGGCAGTGTGATCGAATATAGTATTGATGCGGAGAATAATGGACCACTAGCTGCTGATAATAACTCGATTAATTTATCAGATGTAATACCTGATAATACGAAACTTTGCGTTGTAAACTTAGGTAATTGCAGAGCGCCTTATTTCGTCAATGGTACTCCGAGCAGTGGCCTTGCGTTAGGAACAACCTCTTATTCAAATAACAATGGAGCAAGTTATGGCTATTCTGCTAGTGCAGACGCAGAAGGTGCAGACAGTAGTGTTACTAACTTAAGTACAGCATTAAATGGAGCATTTGCAGCAAAAACAGGCGCGGTCGCACCCTCTTTTAGTATTAAGTTTAGGGTGGTTGTTGAATAAATCGTTGATTATATTATTGGCTAGAACATGACTTGTTAGTCTTAAAGACTGTCTCATAAGAAAATGCATTTCTCTTGATTAGTCATTTATCATGCGAACTGTAATCTATGTATAATCTGAATAAGACAAATTCCATAGTTAAACTGTCAAATTACTCTTTAAATGACACCCCCCTACTTTTTGATGATTCAAGTAGGTAACTGATAATAAAACACCTATCAGTTACCGTTACCTAGTTTAGATCACAGTTACTGTATTTATACAGCGAGGTTTAACCAAACAGAACAACACTCAATGCAATTGCTTTTGATTAATTAAAACTCCAAACAAACAATATTTCTATCTAAATAATGAGAATGGAGATGTAAGCACTGGAATATACTCAAGTAGCTTCTTCTCTCTTTGCAATCCGAGATCTCTCATAACGACAATGCGATCATCATTTTGCAAGATGGGATCTGCGATTGAGCCATTTCTGACTAAATCTAAATTAACGGGATAGCGTTGACCATCTCTATAGAAAAACACATTTCGAGAATCGCCTACATCTGACAAACCTTGAGCTAAAGCAATTGCTTGTAAAAAACTCAAATTCCCTTTAATGGGAAAAACTCCAGGCGTTCTTACTTCCCCTTCAACCGTCACACGTTTTTCAATGGATTTATTGGTTCTACTAATGCTTACTTGAGGCGATTGCATAAATTTTGTGAGTTTTTGAGTAATTTTTTGTTCTGCCTGAGCAATCGTTAAACCAGCCACAACTACACTACCCACCAGAGGCAAGGAAATTGTACCGCTTGATTCAACGGTTAAGTCTTTGGCAGATAAGTCATCTACTTTAAACACATTAACATCTAATATATCGCCAACATTTAAGTTTGCTCCTGCAGCTGGTACTGCTCGAAACGGCTGCGGAGCTTTTCGTTGTGAATTACTTGAAGACGGCGTATTTGCAGACCTATTTAGCGCATCTACAGAACTTGCTGCTGCATTTGTTTCAGCAGCGCTAGGATTGTATGTTCGAGTCGAGGAAGTACAAGCGGATATCGCCACTGACGATACAATAAACAATGTCGTTAAACGTATATTCTTATTAATTTTCATTTTTAATGTCTCTAAATTGATACTTTGCTATTACTGATGTTGGAAGTTTAAGCAGTCGTTTTATTTTCACTTTTAGACGTTTTATATCCCGTAGGATTATTACTTTGCCAACGCCAAGTGTCATCACACATGGCTTGAATTCCATTCTCGGCTTGCCAATCTAATAGTGACTTAGCTAGCGCTGGATTAGCATAACAACAAGCTATATCACCAGGTCTTCGATCGACAATTTTATAGGCAACTTCTTTACCGGATGCCTCAGCAAAGGCATTTACCATTTCCAACACTGAGTAACCAATTCCAGTGCCTAAATTAACGGTATATAAGTTATCTACCTTCTTATTTTCAAAAGCTTGTAACGCTTTAACATGGCCTTTGGCTAAATCGACAACATGTATATAGTCACGCACGCCAGTGCCATCAATAGTATCGTAGTCGTCACCAAAGACTGATAGCTGCTCGTATCTACCTACAGCAACTCCAGAAATATAAGGCATTAAGTTATTAGGAATATCATTTGGGTCTTCACCAATTAAACCACTTGGATGTGCTCCAACGGGATTAAAATAGCGAAGTAGACCGATATTCCATTCTTTGTCAGATACATAGATATCCCTCAAAATCTCCTCTAAATGAAGCTTTGAACGCCCATAAGGGTTGGTCGCGCTAACAGGAAAATTCTCTTCAATGGGAACCGTTGCAGGATCACCATAGACCGTTGCCGATGAACTAAAAATAATTCGTTTTACATTGGCACGATTCATCGCACTAAACAAACTAACACTTCCAGAAATATTATTATCGTAATAGATAAAAGGCTTGGCGACTGACTCACCCACTGCTTTTAAGCCTGCAAAATGAATGACGCCGTAGATATCATACTTGGAAAAAGTGTCATCTAAAATTTTAGGGTCGCGAATATCTCCTTCAATAAAAGTAATTTTTTTTCCAGTGATTTGCTCAACTCTGTCTAATGAGACAGTAGAACTATTGCAAAGGTTATCTAGAACGATTGGGGTGTAGCCCGCGGCAAGTAACTCTATACAGGTGTGAGACCCTATATAACCAGCTCCGCCAGTAACTAATATATTCATAGTTTTTATTTTAATTGGGTTGTTATGAATGTTCTGTTGTTGACTAATGAAAGATTACCTTGCTGTATAAAAAATAGCCAGTTCTTGAGCAAGAAACTGGCTATTCAGTATGTTTTATCCGACAACCTGACATTTAAATTAATTTCAGGTTATTTCTCAAAAACAATATTTTTATTTCTTTTTAGCTTTTTTAGCTTTAGCTGCTGCTTTCTTTTTAGCTGCTGCCGCTTTCTTTTTTGCAGCCGCTGCCTTCTTTTTAGCTGCGGCTTTCTCTTTAGCTGTAGGCTTTTTTGATTTAATAGGCTTCTCTTTTGTCGAAGCTTTCTTAGTAGTAGCAGTCATTTTATCTTTTGATGCTTTCTTAGCTTTAGAAGTTGTAGTTTTACTAGTAGAAGACTTCTTAGCAGTGGTACTTGACTTAGAACTTGTAGTTTTCTTTTTTGTAGGTTTTGACTTACCGCTAGACTCTCCTAATTTGTATCCTGTAGGTGCGGTACTTTTACCACGTGAAGTCGAAATCTTACTTTTTATATCTTTGTAAGTTTCATCGCCAACACCTGGTACATTTTTTATATCTGCGGCGCTTTTGAAACTACCGTTTGATTTTCTGTATTTTACAATTGCCTCTGCTTTATTTGGCCCGATACCTTTTAAATAAGCAGCAAGAGTCGCCGCGTTTGCCTTATTTATATTAACCGTTTCAGTGCCTTTAAATTCCGATGATGCTAAAGCAACCATAGGTAATAAAAACAATGATAAAGCAAATCCCAATAAAAACTTACGTACATTTAATAACATTATAAACTCCTAATATTGATATTTATTATATTCACTAATCAGTCGAACTAACCGACTAATTGGTTCAAATTCAAGATTGGTAATAAGATTGATAGCACAATCAGTAATACCACACTGCCCATGACTAAAATGAGTACAGGCTCAAAAATTCCCAGCATCTTTGTCATCATGCCATCTGTTTCGCGCTCTTGTTGTATCGCAGCTCGTTCAAGCATGTCGTCTAAGCGGCCACTACTTTCACCACTGGCAATTAAATGAACGGTCATCGGAGGGAAATAACCCGACTGCTCTAAAGCACGATTGATAGCCATACCTTCGCGCACTTTTAATGCTGCTTCTTCCACGGCTTTTCGCATAGGCATATTTTGAACTACTTGAGCAGATATTGACATGGCATCTAAAATTGGAACACCACTCGAAGCAAGGATACTGAGAGTCCTAGCAAAACGCGCAGTATTTAAGCCTCTTACCATTCTACCAACTAAAGGCAAACGTAATAAAAACCGATGGTACTTAAACAACCAAACAGGAATTTTTATCATTTGCTTAAAAATAAAAATTGCTAAAATCAAGGCTATACCAAGATATAAACCATATTCCCTAAAGAAATCACTAATTGAAATAAGAACCTGAGTCATGCGAGGCAATTCTTGCCCTACATTATCAAACACATCAATTATTTTAGGAACTATAAATACCAAAAGACCTATGACAATGGCAACTGAGAGTATGGTTAAAATGACGGGATAAAACATTGCATTGGATATGCGTTGCTGCGTTTCTTGTCTAGTTTCTGTGTAATCAGCCATACGCTCTAAGACAGCATCTAAATGACCTGATTGCTCACCTGCAGCAACGGTTGCTCGATACATATCAGGGAAAACTGACGGAAACATTTTAAACCCATCAGCTAAAGTATGGCCTTCAACAACTCGGGAACGAACAGCAGATAGGATATGCT
Organism: uncultured Cocleimonas sp.; assembly: GCA_937929875.1. Classification (GTDB taxonomy): domain Bacteria; phylum Pseudomonadota; class Gammaproteobacteria; order Thiotrichales; family Thiotrichaceae; genus Cocleimonas. Next base: position 7,272 of record CALFUP010000023.1, read on the forward strand.
TTACATTTCGTTTTTCAGTTTGTTTAGCCGTAGTAGAGAGAGCTTCTTCAAGCGGTGAGCCAGATTGTACTAGGGTTGCTAACTGCCTAGTTAATAAGGCTAAGTCCCCTGCTTTTACTCTTCCTGCTCTTTGTTTTTTTGATTGATCTTTATTTTCAGATTTTTCTACTTGATTGACTTCTAAAGGCGTCAAATGACCATCGCGAAGTAATTGCCTTACTTGCCTGACATTATCCGCTTCAAGAATGCCTTTTTCTTCTTTGCCCTTAGCATTTAGAGCAATATATTCAAAAGCTGGCATAGTCTAGATTAAGTCAGCAGTGGGTTTTTTGCTATCTGCTCTAGTAACACGTAACACTTCTTCTAAAGAAGTTCGCCCTTCCAGAACTAGTCGCATACCATCTTGTCTTATGGTTGGTGAGTATTGATGCACATGTCTTTCGACATCTTGCTCACTCGCGCCATCATGAATTAAGTTTCTAGTGGTCTCATCTATTTCAATAAATTCATAAATACCATTTCTACCAATATAGCCCAGACCATTACAGATACTACAGCCCTGTGGATGATAGAGCGTTGGCGAAGCATTAGAATCTATTCCCAATAACGTACATTCAGTAGCATCTGGTGTATAAGCAGTTCGACAATCCTGACATAACAATCTGACTAAACGTTGCGCAATAACACCGATTAAACTGGATGATAATAAAAAGGGTTCAACGCCCATATCACGTAAACGAGTTACAGCACCCACAGCTGTATTAGTGTGTAAGGTCGAGAATACTAGATGTCCTGTAAGTGAGGCTTGTACAGCTATTTCAGCTGTTTCTAAATCGCGTATTTCACCTATCATCACGACATCAGGGTCTTGACGAAGAATCGCTCGCAATCCCCGTGCAAAAGTCATATCAACTTTATTATTTACTTGTGTTTGACCGATACCGTCAATGTAATATTCAATAGGGTCTTCGACCGTCATGATGTTACGACTGCTTTCATTAAGGTTAGTTAATGAAGCATACAGAGTAGTGGTTTTACCAGATCCTGTCGGACCAGTAACGAGAATAATTCCATGCGGCTTTTTTATCAGTTCTTTCAAACGATCATGTGTTTTCGGATCCATTCCAAGATGATCAAGATCTAAGCGCCCTGCAGATTTATCTAACAATCGCATAACTATTCTTTCATTATGACCTGAGGGTAAAGTAGAAACACGTACATCGACGCCACGACCAGCTACACGCAGAGAAATTCTTCCATCCTGAGGAATGCGTTTTTCAGCAATATCTAGCTTTGCCATGACTTTAATTCGAGAAATGACTATGGCGGCTAATGATCTCGGTGGCTCAAGAATTTCACGCAGTACACCATCAACGCGCATTCTTACTATCATTCTATTTTCAAAGGTTTCTATATGGATATCTGATGCATTCTCTTTAACAGCTTGAGTCAATATTGCATTAATCAATCTAATTATCGGCGCATCATCTTCTGATTCAAGTAAATCTTCAGGCTCAGGAAGGGAGTCTGCTACATCATTCAAATCAAGCTCTTCACCTAAATCATCCATCATAGCGCTAGCGCCAGCACCTGAACTATCATATTGAAGCGCTAAAAGACGTTCAAAAGCATCATTTTCAATAAATTGAAATGACACCTTTGATTGTAAGAAACGACTTACTTCATTGGCAATGGCGGGCTTTAAGCCTTTTTTATAATGGACTACAGACTCACCATTAGCATCACGTTGAAGCACTACTCCATTTCGTTTAGCAAAGCTATAAGGTAGAACTTGTGGTTGTTGAGCCTCTGAATCGACTAAATCATTGGCTGAATCGAGTTTCATTGAGGTTTCAGTAGACATCATTTTTTACTTAGAATTTGCTTCATCATTAAAGATATCTTTACGTCTCTTAGGAATAACTTTTTGTAAACGTGCTGGCATTTGCTGAATTGCTCGAGCTGATTGCCTAGCAACGGGGACAGTACCATTTCGTCTAGCTTGTAACTCAGCTGCCCTACGTTGTTGAGCCATCTTATGTTGTTTAATACGATTATTATATTCCAAAACACGTTGTTGTTGCTGACGAACAATAATTTGTTTCTTTTGTGCTGGAGTTAAGTTCTTAGTAAGACCACTTTTTAAATCTGCAGGGAAAGGGGCTGCTTTATCGTTAAGGATACCGCGTTTGGTTATATTTGAAGCAGACTGTATGTTTCTTAATTTATTATATTTTTGACGAGTAAAACTGTCTCCAGATAAAACATCTCGCATAATCACAGGATGAATAAAAACCATCAAATTTTGTTTCTTTTTAGTGGTTGTTGTACTTCGAAATAATCTCCCTAAGATAGGAACATCTCCAAGTACTGGCGTTTTGGTAAGTTGGTCGGTGAAGGTATCTTCCATTAACCCACCTAAGACTAGTACTTGTCCGTCCTCAACCATCGCACTGGTTTTAATCGAGCGTTTATTAGTTATTATATCGCTTGCAGAAGCAGCACTTGCCGCGATGCTAGAAACCTCTTGTTCGACGTCTAAACGAATACTATTACCCGCATTGATTTGTGGTTTTATTTTCAGCGTAATACCAACATCTTGACGCTCAATTGTCTGAAATGGATTGGTAGTACCATTAGCTGAATTGGTCGTTGTACCAGTAACAAAAGGTACATTCTGTCCGATGACAATACTTGCTTCTTCGTTGTCTAAAGCTAACACGGTAGGAGTTGAAAGAATATTATTTGCACTATCACCTGATAAGGCGTCAACCAATAAACCAAATCGATTGTTGCCAACATTATCAACTAAACCTAGACGACCGCCACCACTTGGAGGGGCAACTCCTGCCAAAGCATTCGCACCACCTGCTAACACATTAAGTAAAGCACCGACACCTGCGACAGTACCGGCACCACCTAATATTCCTTGAGCACTGTTAAAACCGAGGCTTGCACCCAATGTCTTTGATAAATCAGATGTCACTTCTGCGATGACTGCTTCAACCAGTACCTGAGCACGCCTCACATCTAAACGTTTAATAACATTGGCTAGATTCTTTTGCACATCAGGTTCAGCTGTAATAATTAAAGAATTTGATGCTTCATCAGCTTGAATATCAACTTCAGCACTTTGCGTGCCTGCCGCACCTTTAGTTGTAGCCTTAGTTGTTTTTTGTAATTTAGAAAAGCCTGTTAATACTTTGGCTAAATCTTCTGCTTTTGCGTAGCGCAAATAGATAACTCTTGTTTTTTCTTCCAATGGTTGAGAAGTATCTAATTTTGAAATGATTTTACGAACTTGTTGTCTGGATGACTTATCGCCACTAAGTAGCAAACTGTTTGTCCTGATGTCTGCAGAAATTTTATTTTTACCTGGTGCACCCTTAATATTTGATTGTTGTAACTTTTGAATGGTAACGGCTAGGTCTTTAGCGGAAGCGAATTTCAACGGAACGACTTCTAATTCTTCATCATCGGCACGATCCATTCGTTTAATAACTTTAAGAATTCGTTCAATATTAGCAGCGCGATCAGAAATCAAAATGGTATTACTTGGCCCATAGGCTTGCAGCTGCCCTGTGCTAGGTACTAAAGGGCGCAAGATCGGAACGAGCATTGCAGCCGGAACGTGTTCGACACGAATAACCCGTGTCACTAATTCATCAGATTTGCGAGTACTCTTTTTTGTGCTCCTTTCTTCTTTTTCACCAATTACAGGAACTGGTTGCTGCTTCGCTTGATTAGAGGGAACTACCTTTATCAAGTTACTACCTACTCCAGTAGGAACAGCTGAAAAACCGTGCACCTGCAAAATAGATAAAAATAATTCGTATAACTCATCAGGATCAACTTCTCTACCCGTAATAACAGTCACACGGCCTTTAACCCTAGGGTCGATTACAAAGTTTTTACCTGTGATTTTAGAAACTGTCTCGATTAGTGCTGGTATCTCTACATCGTTCAGTTCAATTTGCGCTGATTCCTCAGCAAATGTAACATTTGTGACACTAGAACTAACAAGTAAACCGCAAGCAATAAATAATTTACTTGTATACGTAAACTTGTTAGGTCCGGTTGTTTCACAATGCTTTTTGCTAAGATATCGAAGTATTTTTAGCATGTAGGTATTCCCAAAATCCCCTGTGAATTAATCACATTTAATATTCTTTATAATTTCACTAATAAATTAATACTCCTGACTCGCCCAGAAACAGATATTAATTCAATTATTAACCTTACAAGTTTAACACTCTTAGATCATTTGCGCTAAAACTTTACCACCCAAAAAGGGAAAAAATAAGGAAGCAACAAACGAATAATAAGTAGATAATATATTTATTCTAATAAGACTTAAACTAGACTATTGTTTTAGTAAAGTAGTTCCCTACAAAGAAATTTTAAAATAAATAATTGAACATTATGGTTCTTCACATATCAATCAACTAAATCAATAGTGAGTATTACTCCTGGATGATGAATTTATTTTTATATAAATGACACCCCCCTACTTTTTAAGCACTCTTCAATCGAAATTTATCAAAACCTCATCAGGTCGATCTTAATTTATTATTTATACTTAATTTACTAATAAAATCATGATGACAGCTAGTCGGTTTTCACTTTAAAGAAACAACAAAAGCTTCTAAAATATTCCAAATTAAAAAATAATAAAAACAAAGGTATTGAAAATGGATTTCAAAAAATTTCTGCGTATTCTCGTTAAAAACGATGGTTCTGATTTATATCTCACTTTTAATGCACCACCTTCTGCAAAGTTTCAAGGCGAATTAAAAGCTTTAAGTCGAGAAGTAATGACTTCAGAACAATTAGATGAAATTGCTAAGTTTTTAATGAACAAAGAGCAGCAGGACCAATTTGAAATAAAGCCTGAGATGAATCTTGCTCTTGATGAGCCAGACATCGGTCGTTTCCGTATCAATATTTTCAAACAACGAACCCATTTAGCTATGGTCATTCGCAATATCAAAGTTGATATACCAAACGCTGATGCATTAGGTTTACCGCCTATTTTAAAAGACATCATCATGAAAAAGCGTGGTTTAATTTTATTTGTTGGGGGCACAGGTTCCGGTAAATCAACTTCTTTAGCTGCCTTAATAGATCACAGAAATGCAAATGCGGCTGGTCATATAGTCACAATTGAAGATCCTATTGAATATGTTCACCCACATAAGAAGTCTTTAGTTAGCCAAAGAGAAGTTGGAGTAGATACTGATAACTATGAAGATGCCTTGGAAAATACTCTCAGACAGGCACCTGATGTGATTTTAATTGGAGAAATTAGAACTGAGGAAACGATGGAACACGCTCTTGCATTCGCTGAGACAGGACATTTATGTTTATCAACACTCCATGCTAATAATGCAAACCAAGCGCTTGATAGAATCATCAACTTCTTCCCGGAAGAACGCCACAATCAATTATTACAAGACATTGGTCTCAATATTCAAGCGTTTATCTCACAACGATTAATACCCACTATTGACGGTAAACGGGTAGCAGCGATAGAAATTCTCATTGGCACTCCAATTATTAAAGAGTTGATTACCAAAGGTGAAATCATGGAAATCAAAGAAATAATGGAGAAGTCAGAAGAACTCGGTATGCAGACTTTTGATAGTCATATCTACAAATTATATAAAGAAGGTATTATTTCATTAGACGAAGCTATGAAAAATGCAGATTCACCTAGTAACCTACAGGTAAAAATGAATCTTGAAGACAGTTCATACGCAAATATGTCGACAGAAGAACCTGAACTTGATGTTGATGGCAACGAAATAGAAGATGCAATGTTTGCAGGCTTATCTCTTGAATCGATGGAAGAAGTTACTGAAAAGGTAGATGAAACAGATAAGATTTTAAAAACGCCACAAGAGTTAATGGAAGAAAAAATAAATAAACGAATGAAACAAGACGCACTGCACGCAGAAGAAGTTAAAAAGTTTGATGAATTAATTACAACAGACATCAACACCCAATAAATTTTGACATAATTAAACTTTCATTTCATTTGAGACAATAGTGAGTAACCTTGCAGTAACACCCTGGTGTTGCTGCATAAAATCATTTGCCGTATTTTCATATTCTCTCGAAGAATAATCTTGATTATGCAGCTTATCTTTTAAGATAAGCTCTATTTTATTGGTAACATCTAATTCATCATCACAAACATATAACAAATCTTTCTCAATCAACTGACTAGCAACATCTTCAAAATTAAACATATGTGGCCCACTCACGACAGGTACGCCATAAAGCGTAGCCTCTAACGGATTGTGCCCTCCTGTTTTGACTAGACTTCCACCAATAAAAACAACATCAGCTAATGCATACCACATTTGCATTTCACCCATGGTGTCTCCCAAGATTACTTTTACTTTCAAACCATCAAATTCTGATAATTCTTTGCTTTGACTATACCTCATAACACTTAATTGCTCAGGAAACTGCCGAATACAGTCTTGGTATACTTCATCAAAACGCTCAGGATGACGTGGAACCAATATCAGCAACAAAGATGGAAATTGCTTCAATAATTTAAGATAGGTAATTAATATCTTTGAATCTTCTCCTTTATGAGTACTTGCCGCTACACAAATAACTCGCTGTTCTTGAGCGCTAGCATTCATGATTCCCAGCAGTTCTCTTGCATTTTTTTCCTGAGTGCTATCAATACTAATATCGTATTTTATATTACCTATTTCTTGTATTTGACTTAATGTAGCACCTAATTGAGAAAAACGTTGAGCATCAGTTTTTGATCGAACAGCGATTACATTAACCTTCGATAAGGTTTCTGAAACTAGACCTTTGATCTTTAGATAAGACAGAGTAGATTTTTCAGACAATCGAGCATTAACCATAAGCACTGGTATCTCATTTTGATGGCACTTTGCATATAAATTTGGCCATATTTCTGTCTCTACAACTATTAATATCTTAGGCTTATAGATTTTTATAAATCGAGAAACTGCACCTAACAAATCGTAAGGAAAATATGAATGTACTAGTTTTTGTTGGGCGATTTGATTTGCAAACATAGACCTCACTCGATCAGAACCCGTAGGAGTAGTTGTAGTCAAGAGAATTGGAACACCTGTATAAGTATCAAACAATGCTTCTACTAAAGGCTTAGAGGCAATAACTTCTCCAACTGAAACTGCATGAATCCAAATAACAGATTGTTTATCTACAGGTTTAATTAATCCCAAGCGCTCTGCCCAGCGTTTCCTGTATTCAGGGTTAGCACGGCTTCTAAGTAATAAGCGCACTAAAACCAAAGGGAAAACAAGATATAATATTAATGTATAAAGCGAGCGCTTTAACGACATTTCGAGAACCTAGTAAATCCAAATCAGGAGAATAACATAGCGAATCCACTCCGATATAGTCGGAAAAATATAAACTTAAAGGTGCAACACTATAACTTCAGTTCAATTTATGGCAGACTCTTTGCGTTTTAATAATTAGTGATGTTTTAACTTAAGTAAAAACACCCTACTTTCAATCTTTTTTTACAATTTCGAACGGTATTTCTTATGAAAATTGGCAACAATAAAATTGCTTCTCTTGGTTACACTTTAAAAAATGACGATGGCCAAATTCTTGACCAAGCCGACAAAGATCATCCATTTCTATATATGCATGGTACCGGCGGTATTATCAAAGGATTAGAAAATGCCCTAGAAAATAAAACAACTGATGATAGTTTCAATTTAATAGTTGCCCCTGAAGATGCTTATGGTGAACGTGATGATAATCTCACCGAGTCGGTACCTCGAACGATGTTTGAAGGTATTCCTGATGAAGAGCTTGTCGCAGGTGCACAGTTTCATGCTCAAACTGCTCAAGGAACTCAAATTATTTCCGTTGCTGGAGTTGAAGGAGATACTATTCAAATTGATGCAAATCATCCGTTAGCTGGTGAAACCCTTCACTTTGATGTAACAGTGTTAGACATCAGAGAAGCAACAGAAGAGGAAATTTCTCACGGCCATCCACATATGGAAGGCGGTTGTGGCCATGATCATGGATAATTTATAAACAACAGCTTATCTAACCCTCATTTTTCAGCTTATTTCTTAAGCTGAAAAATGCTCAAATAGTAGGGGGGTGTGCTTCCTATCAAAAATTCTCTAACATCTCTAATACTAACCAAATAATCAGGGGGATAATTAAGCCGAAGTTCAGTTGTTAATTTGTATAATGCATCATTAAACCCTCAACAATACTAAAAATAACTATAAACCCTAAAACTAATGAAGATAGTTCCACATAAAAAAGATTGGCCTTCGCTCATACTTTTATTTGCTTTAATAGCAATGTTGGCATTTATCTATATTAAACCTCAATCGATTACCTCAAATTTAAACAATACCGACAGTAATACTAAAAATATTATTTATACCAATAATTACGAACTAGATTTAAATGCTGATGAAAAGAAATGGTTGAAAAACAATCCCTCTATTAAGATTGGTATAGATAGAGCATTTCCTCCATTCGGCTACATAAATGAAAATGATGAATATGTTGGTTTTAGTGCGGATTTAATGAAAATTATAGAGTATCGCCTAAAACTAAGATTAAAAATGGACAAAACTGCCACCTGGAACGAAACAATGCAGATGGCTAAAGCAGGAGAACTAGATTTAGTCTCTGGTTTAGTTGATACGAAATTAAGGCAACAATTTTTAACTTTTACAAAGCCTTATATCAGTAACCCTACAGTAATCATTAGTGACGCAATACACAAAGGCTATATAGGCTCTTTAGAAAAATTAAAAAATAAGAAAGTTGCAGTAGAAAAAGGCTCTTTCGCCAATGATGAACTCTCTGAAAATCATCCTTTAATTGAATTAATGCCAGTCAAAAACTCCAGCCTTGCCTTAAGTCTTGTTGCTTCGGAAATGGCTGATGCTTATGTTGGTAACGCTGTAACTGCAAGTCATTTGATCAAAAAACTGGGATACCAAAATTTATCATTCTCCGGTGAGACAGGTTATTCAAGTAGTCACAGTATAGGAATCAATAAGAATAACGTTATTTTACATAGCATTGTCTCAAAAGCACTCGATTCAATTGATCCGAAAAGCATTAAAGCACTGAAAAACCATTGGTTTGGCATGGAAGTTAAACAGCCAATAAGCTCAAATACTATTGTAAAAATAGCGGCTGCTTTTTTCTCTTTATTACTTATTTTACTGGCCTGGTCTTTTAGCTTAAGAAAAACAAAAAATGAATTGAAACTGAGTCAAAAACTAATTCAACTGGAAGCAGAGCAGGATCATTTAACAGGACTAGGAAATCGAAGGAAATTCTACGATCTACTTGAGCTAGAAATAAAAGAATGTGAGAAAACACATGGCTCCTTCTCTTTATTCCAAATTGATTTTGATAACTTTAAAGAAATTAATGATAATTTTGGACATTCTGTTGGAGATTTATTAATAATTGAAGCTGGAAAACGGATCAGCAGCTGTTTATCAAGTAATGACAAATTAACAAGATTAGGAGGTGATGAATTTATGCTTATCATTTCCAATAGCCAAAGCAAAAATATTGTTGAACGATACGCAAAAGCTTTAAAAACGAGCATGAGTAATACTTTTTATCTAGATGAGAATGAAATACATTCATCGGTCAGTATCGGTATTACGACTTATCCTTTTGATGCAACCTCTTCTGAACAATTAGTAAACAATGTTGACCAAGCTATGTTTAATGCTAAAAAGCTTGGTAAAAACCGGTTCTCTTACTTTACTAGCTCAATGAAAAATGAAATTATTCAGAGAAACAACACAATAAAAGATTTAAGAGTAGCCATTAAAGAAGAGCAATTCACGCTTAACTATCAACCCATAATTGACTTATCAACAAATAAAATAACCAAAGCAGAAGCACTCATTCGATGGCACCACCCATCACGAGGCCTTATCTCTCCCGACGATTTTATTCCACTTGCTGAAGAAACAGGTTTAATTAATGAGATTGGTGAGTGGGTTTTTAAAAAAGCCGTCGCCGAAACAGTTCAAATAAAAGAAATTCTGGGTTCCGATTTCCAGATGAGTATCAATACTTCACCATTACAATACGGTAAAAATGGAATGAATGTATCGGATTGGTTTAGTCACATAATAAGTTCAGGACTTAACGGTAAAAATATAGCCTTAGAAATTACTGAGAGTGTATTAATGGGGTCTAACGATTCAATCAAAAATAAGTTATACAATCTGCGCGATCTAGATGTAAAAATATCGATCGATGATTTTGGAACAGGATATTCTTCTTTGTCTTACTTAAAGAAATTTGACATAGATTTTTTAAAGATAGATCGATCATTTGTCCAAAATCTTAGTAAAGATTCTGATGACCTGGTATTGATTCAAGCAATTATAATTATGGCCCACAAATTAGGTTGCAAAGTCATAGCGGAAGGCGTTGAAAATGAAACCCAAAGGGCAATACTAGCAAATGAAGGATGTGATTACGGTCAAGGTTATTACTTTTCAAAACCATTATCGTCATCAAATTTCATGGCGTTTTTACAAAAGTGGAGCAACAATAACGAAGGGCACGTTATTCCGTTTATTAAACGTAAGCCTATTCAATCGAACAGAAAATCAACCACTTAGACCGTTTCATAATCACCACAATAACAACAAAACGATTATTTCAGGTAAAAAAAAGGCGCGGTTAGCGCCTTTTTTATTATTACAACAGTCTTTTATTAAGACATTTTTAACATCAATTTATTTAGTTTACTAACAAAGCCTGCAGGGTCTTCAAGCTGTGCGCCCTCTGCTAGTAAGGCTTGATCAAATAATATTGCCGCCCAATCTGCAAACTGCTCATCATCAGTTTCTGCTTCCATGCGCTCAATTAGCGGATGCGTTGGATTTATCTCAAGTATTGGCTTATTACTCGGCATATCATGTCCTGCTTGCTTCATCAAAGTCTGCATATAAAGCGCCATGTCTTGCTCATTTAAAACGATACATGAAGGTGACGAAGTTAAACGATGTGAAACACGAACGTCCTCTACCTTATCATCCAAAACCTCTTTAAGATGCTTAATGACACCTGTAGCCTTTTCTTCTACTTTTTCTTGTTCTTTCTTATCTTCATCACTTTCGAATTTACTCAGATCTAACTCGCCCTTTGCAACTGATTGTAATTTCTTACCATCAAACTCTTGCAAACCACTTACCAACCACTCATCAACTCGATCACTCAACAGTAATACTTCAATTTCTTTTTTGCGGAAAACTTCAAGATGAGGGCTATTTTTTGCGGCCGCAAAAGACTCTGCAGTAATGTAGTAAATATGCTCCTGCTCATCCTTCATGCGTGAAACATAATCTTCAAGAGTAACACTTTCTACAGAAGAGTCTTCTTGAGTAGAAGAAAAACGAAGCAATTTGGCTACTTGCTCTTTATTAGCCATATCTTCGCCTGGCCCTTCTTTTAAAGCACGTCCAAATTCATTCCAGAATTTCTGATATTCCTCTGCATCGTTCTTAGCCATTTTATCTAACAAACCAAGTACTTTCTTTACAGATGCTTTTTTCATCGATTCTACAACATGATTACTTTGTAAAATTTCACGAGATACATTTAATGGCAAATCATTTGAATCAATAACGCCTCGTACAAAACGTAAATAATGTGGCATTAAGTTTTTGGTGTCATCCATGATAAAAACACGCTGTACATACAACTTAATGCCATTTTTTTGCTCTGGCTCCCACAAGTCATGTTGTGCTTTTGCAGGGATATAAAGCAATGATTTATATTCTAATTTACCCTCTACACTGTTATGACTCCATGCAAGTGGATTCTCCCAGTCATGAGCAATGTGTTTGTAAAACTCTTGATAGTCTTCATCTTTCAGATTACTTTTTGGCTCTGTCCATAATGCATTGGCTTTATTCACCACTTCCCATTCTTCAGTTAGCTTTCCTTCTTCATCTTGCTTACGCATCTTCACAGGAAGTGGAATATGATCTGAGTAAGTTGAAATCACATTACGTAAACGCCATTCGTTAGCGAATTCTTTTTCATCATCTTTAAGATGCAAAACTATCTCGGTACCATGTGTCTCTTTATTCGTTTCTTCGAGGGTAAATCCATTTTCACCATTCGATTCCCAAATGACACCTTGTTCTTTTTTATCACCCGCACGACGTGTCGTTAAAGTCACCTTGTCTGCAACAATAAATGAAGAATAGAAACCTACCCCAAATTGACCAATTAGATTCGAGTCTTTAGCAGCATCCCCTGATAACTTAGATAGAAACTCTTTAGTCCCAGATTTAGCGATTGTACCAATGTGATTAACAACCTCTTCGCTGTTCATGCCAATTCCATTGTCTCGAATTGTCACCGTATTTGCTTCTGAGTCAAAATCAACCTCAATACGTAATTCAGAATCACCTTCATAAAGTGAATCATCTGAGATTGCCTCAAAACGAAGTTTGTCACAGGCATCTGATGCATTTGAGACGAGTTCTCTGACAAAAATTTCTTTGTTTGAATAAAGTGAATGGATCATCAATTGAAGTAACTGATTTACTTCAGTTTGAAATTCCATATTTTGCTTTTTTGATTTAGCTTCAGCCATTTTCTTATCCTAATAGTTCTTCGATTAACCAATTTATAACGTATAAATCTTTGTCAAAAATGTATGGTCTAAAGGAAACTTTTCAAGATAAATGTTGTATTATTCTGCAGGGTATTTAAATAAAGCTTTTTAAATCAGCCTTTCATTAAAAGACGGTTTTTCTTATAGGATATTTTATGAGTCGTTCTGGCGGTATGTCACAATTATTTAAAGGCATCATCATTGGCGTTGTGCTAATAATGGCGATTATAGGGACAATGAGTCTGCTAGAAAAAGACAAGCCCTTATCTTCATTTAAAAATTCAAATAAAACACAGCAAACAACAACTGAAAGCTCTCAGGATATATCAGCTCCCTCAATTACTTTAAACCCTAATGACAAGCAAATATCTCCGACAGCAAAAAATACAAATATTGGCGATCTTAATGCTGAAATACCTGATCAAACCAATAAACCTGCTCTTGAAAACAATTCAGATCAAGTTAACGATAAAATAGCTAATGAAAAGCCTATTGAGGCAAATACGGTTAAACCGGTCTTAGAAGATGAAAGAACAACAGAAGAAGCTGAGACAATTAACTATGGTGTGATGGAAATCAATGCTATCAATTCAAATAACAATCAAAAAATAAAAGCTAATTATGTCGTTTTCAATCAAAAAAATGTGAAAGTTGCTGAAAATAATGACTCAAGTAATGTCTCCTATCGTCTTCCTGTCGGTCAATATAAAGTAGAAACAACATTGACACAAATTGATCAAGCTACCAATAAAGTTATTCCAGTTTTATCTAAAAGCCGCTATGTCATTGTCAGAAAAAATACTACGGCAAAACAAACATTTGAATTAGAACCTCCAGCAACAACGGGAGTATTACAAGTTACAGCAAAAATGAATAACAACGTTGTTCGTGCTAATTTTGTTATTCAAAAAGCAAATGGAGAAGTAATAGCATCACGAAACAATGTCACTAATAGTTTGTTCAAGCTTGATTCTGGTACTTATAAAGTCAGCGTAAGTAGTGGTGGCAACAAAGATTATAAAAGCGTTGAAATAAAGGCAGGAGAGTCGACGCAAACTGAATTCACTCTCAAACAAGCTGCCGAACTTGGTAAATTACTTGTTAGAGTTTTTGAGATGCGCTCTAGTACCCCAGTAAGAGCCGACATCACTATTTCAAGTAAAAACGGAAGCATCATTCAAGATATAAAAGAAGCTACTCAGACTGAACTATCCTTAGCACCTGGTGATTACAAGATAAGAGTTATCGGACCAAATGGTACCTCTAATAAAAATATAAAAATGAGAGCAGGACTCGCCTTAAACGAAGTTTTTCGTTTTGATGCTCCTACGACTGAAGTACCCAATCAAGATAGGACTCAACCAAATGGTACTCAAATCACAGAAAACGTAACAATCAAAGCAGTTGAACCCCAACCCGTTAATTCTGCTGAAACTGAAAATACCGTTGAAACAAATATTAACGATAAAAAAGTAACATTAAGCGTTTTTGCTCAAGATGAAAAAAGCAAAAAACCAATGAAATCTAATATTTACATTCAAACTACTGCAGGCAAACATTTAGACAAAAGAACCTATGTAGACTCAGCTAACTTCTCTCTTTCTCCCGGTGTTTATAAAGTTACAGTAAGGGCTAAAAATAGAAACAATATGGTCAAAACACTACGTATAACAAAAGACCAAAATCTTAGAGAGACTTTTTTATTAGTTAATCCTAATGAACAGGTAAACAATCAAAACAGTAATCAAGCGGTCAACACCAATACTCAAGCTGTTCAACCCAAAAATAGTACTAATGCTATAGAAACTGGTTTTTTAAATGTATCAATGCGAGCACCAAGAAATCAAAGAATTAATAAAAACCAATTAAAAACTCATTTTATTGTTGCTAAAGCTTCTGGTGAAAAAATAGTTGAGCTAACCAGTGTTAATAACGCTAACTTTAAACTCGATGTTGGAGCTTATGTCGTTACTGCGATTAATAACAATAAACGTAAAACTCAGCGAATTAATATTGCACCCAATCAGAATACACGTTTAAATTTTAACATTAGTAATTTCATACCTTCACAAGCAGCTTCAAACGGAGGCGCTAAAGGCTCTTTAAGAAGCCGAATTGTTGACGACTTAGGCCGACCATTAAAAGGTAATTTAGTCGTAACAAACACGGCGGGACAAGTAGTAGCAAGAGCGAATGGCGGATCAACAGCTACTTTTGATCTATTACCCGCCAGATATACAATTAGTTTGAATTACCAAGGTTTATCAGGAAGCGAAGTCGTTAACATTAGTCCTAATAAAACAACAATTCAGACATTTACAATAGCGCCAAACAATCAGCAACAAAACAATTCTCAGAATAGAAGTAGAAATAGCTCTCGTGATATCAAAGACTTGCTTAAAGAGAAGTTAAAAGAAGAAATACGAAAACAGTTTTAATAGCCTAACTCGAACACCATCCAACTTGTTTTTGAGAGTTTTAGCAATCTGGTTTTCTCATCAACCTCTTTCCATGATTTAGCATCAGGGCCTAACCAGTGGTTTCTGGATGGTGTTAGCTTATTTTTTTTATTTGCATTTAAATATGCAAGGCGACTCCAATAATTTTTCTTAAGCCAGTTTCGTAGTTTTCTAAAAGTGGATTTAGCGCGCTCTTGGTCTTTAAAATTATTACTAGTCAATTCACCCAATCTTATTTCTAACTTACCAATATAAAGAGTCATATCTTCAAATAGAGAGGGCGTAAAAATCAGCTTACAATCACCAACATGAAACTCTAATACTGTTGATGCGTCGACAACTGCATCACAAGATTTTGCAGCCACTTCTAGAAATTCAGTCTGATCTTTCTCAGTCATAAAAAAGAGTATTTCAGCGTCCATAATAAGAATTTTTACATCTTCGTTTTCAACAGATCTAAGTATCTAAGTATCTTGGCAACTGGGTATTGGTAACTAAGATCCAGACAAGAAAGTAAACTCTATTTAGAGTACCTCTAGTTTATATGCCCTAGAATTCCATCTAATTCGTCTAAATTATTATATTCAACAACCAGCTTGCCCTTGCCTTTATTGTTATATTGAATATTGACAGCTGCACCCAGTTTTTCAGACAAAGACTCTTCGAGCTTTTGTACTTCTAAGGCTTTTTTTACAGGAGTCGCTTGTTTTGATTCAGTCGGATGAGCGATTCGTTTCACTAATTTTTCTGTATCACGCACAGATAATTGCTTATCAGCCACAATATTTGCTGTTTCAATTTGAACGCTATCTGATAAGGCCAACAAGGCACGCGCATGCCCCATATCTATCTTGCCTGAATCCAATAATTCTTTTGTTGCTTGCTCTAGGTCTAACAAACGAAGTAGATTACTAACTGCAGCGCGTGAACGCCCTACAGAATCTGCAGTTTGCTGATGCGTTAGGCCAAAATCTGCAATCAATCGACTCATCGCAATCGCTTCTTCCAAAGGATTTAAGTCTTCACGTTGAATGTTCTCGATCAATGACATTGCTGCCGCAGCTTGATCTGGTATGTCCCTTACAATCGCGGGGATTGTATGCATTCCTGCTATCTGAGACGCACGCCAGCGACGCTCACCTGCTATCAACTCATATTCGCCGCCTTCAATTCGTCTTACCACAACGGGCTGCACTAGGCCTTGGGCTTTGATTGATTCTGCTAACTCTTGCAAGGCATCAGGATCAATACTTAAACGAGGCTGGTATTCGCCTTTACGGATCAATTCGACAGGAAGCTTTTTTAACTCACTGTCTTTATTCGATTCGCTATCTTTGGCGGATGAACTCAATAGCATATCCAGACCGCGACCTAATCCTGGTTTCTTTACCATGACAAATTTCCTTTCTTGCTACTTGTTAATTCGATTATGTAGAGT
>CALFUP010000024.1 GCA_937929875.1 uncultured Cocleimonas sp.
AAGATATATCAATAACGGTATTATTCGGTTTTCATTAAATGGCTACACGCGCCAAGAGAATGAAATATTTCTTGAAGTGCTTAATGAGTTTCTACAACCTTTAAGCTCAAGTCGATATATATTAGCGCTTAGTGAAAAGCCGACGATTCAATGTCTTTTTACTGTTCCTAAAGTGATAGGTAACAATAAAAAAGATGCGGATAACTTTCTGTTAGAGTGGAAAAAGGTCTTTCCCAGTTTTAAAAGAGCTAACGTTATTCAATGCAGCAGCTTACAAGCAGAGAAATTACTGCTTAAAGCTAGCGCCAAAAAAGCCTTAGATAACGTGGAGATAGATAAGCAAATACAAATGGTCGAGAGATGGGAATAATACTCACGAAAGGCTTGGTAGAATATTATGAGAATAGTAGAGATGGGCTATAGATTATGAATTTTACTTGTCCTCAATGCGGAGTTGATTTTGTTGTAAGCAATACAAAGCTGAGCAATTGCTCCTTTTGCAACTCAAGCCTATTGGTTGAAAACAACTCTATTTGTATATCTGAATTAAAAGTAGCTAAAAACACAGAAGAGTCACTGTTTGAAATTGGGAATACAATTACTATTAGAAATACAGAATATATCCCGAACGGTTACGCTCTTTACGAATATGGTCTGAAAAACTCCAATAGCGGGAATCGTGTCGAATGGGAGCTTGGCCTCAGAAATAGTGATTCAGTCCTTGAGAAAGAAACTTATTTTCTAAACCAAGAAGATGAGAATTGCTTTTTGGTGAAACAAATTACTGATATAGATCTAGCACTTCCAGTTTGGGAGTCACTACAACCGAATACGCAACTTACGATAGAGCAAAATGAATGGTTAGTTGTTGAGCAACTTGAAGTGAATTTTGTCTCGTACTTTGGCTCACTTCAAAACTTACCCCTGAAGAATATTAAGCTACAGTGCATATATTGCAGTAACACTGACGGTGAATGTTTAGTTTTAAGCTTTACAAATTATTCTCTCAAAGAAAACACTCTTAAAGCCTATCAAGGCTGGTGGTTAGACCCAATGGATCTGACATGAAGGCATCTATAACAAATACATCAAAACATACCCACTCTATTCGATGCAGCAGTTGTAGCGCTCCCATAGAAATGATCGGTAATCAGTTGCGATTGAAAGTACTAGTTTGCAGCTACTGCAACACGGTAATGGATTGCAAAGATGAATTTCGCGCACTCTACTCATACACGCATATCGAAAAACCGAGTAGTCACCTTCGTATTGGCATGCGAGCAAACATCAAAGGAATTGACTTCACTATCAGTGCATTTGTTATTTATGAATCATTACAAGGTGCTGAGGAAGAATGGATAGAATATCAACTTTATGCCAGTAAATATGGCTACGCCTACATCATCATTAGAGGAGAGAAGTGCTGTTTCTTAAGAAAAACCTATTGCATACCAAAACCTAATATCTGGCTACTAAATAAAGGTGAGCCATTTACAGCTAAGCAAAAAAAATACGTTATTGAAGAGTTTTATTTAAGTAGGGTTCTGCATTGCGAAGGAGCATTGCTAGAAAACATTGAGCAAGATAAACGTGACAAGCATTGCTTCGCTAGTAACAATGATAATTGTTACTATTCAAAATACAAGGTAGGTAAGCTTACGTATTACCAAGGAATCTATATGAATAAGGAACAACTAAAATTGCTCTTTACTTAGCTAAGTTACGCCTACTTAAAGTGAAATATAATTTAGTCATCAAATGTTTTAGTTTCACAATTATTGAACAGTAAATCCTTATATTTTCTCCGATTTGTTTCTAATTTTTTGTATTCAGAGTTTTTATATCCCGCTTTCATTTTATCGCTGTAATAAGCTAATTTCTTTTTATAGGTTTTACATCGTTTTAAAACCCGTTTCTTTTTATGAGTTGTTTTATTTGTAAAGCCAGAACTATTAACAATTATTACTTTTTGAGGCTGAACATAGTTATTACTGACATAGGTCTGCTGATTGTAATTAGCTTGGGAGCTATCCTTATTTTGACTAAAATTTAGTTCATGACCATTTGAGTTGCCAGTTGAATTTGCAGCTTCAATGGTTTGAGTTTTGAAAGCTTGTTTTTTAGCGGGTAGTCGATCAGTAAAAACAATGTTGCCGCTTTTGTCTTTAAAGGAATAAACCTCTTTCTTTATAAAGCCTTCAGCCAGGGTACTCGTACTTAAAAGAGCGATAAATAGACCGAAAACCAAAGAGTTACGTTTTATCTCAATCATATTATTATAATTTTATTTAATGATAATAGGACAGATTAATCAATCACATCTTAAAGTACAAACTGTTCGGATAAGAGGGCGTAATGAACCTTGTCTATATTCATATATTTCTAATAGATTCTGGCTTAATGAAAGTTATTGGAGACTGGCTTTACGTTACTAACTTCAAGTATTAATTAGCCGTAAAAGCTCACACATTGTGTGCTAAGCTAGTAATTCTGTTTAAACATACAAAATAGCCTTTTAATCAATGAGTTCAGCTACAAGAATACCAGCCAGTGAGCATGGTATTAATCCTCGGGAAATAGATAAAAAAGCCCGCACTATTCTAACCTCCCTTACAGATGCCGGATATGAAGCTTATCTAGTGGGCGGTGGCGTGCGCGATTTATTACTAGAAATGGTGCCTAAAGATTTCGATATCGCTACCAATGCTACACCTGAGCAAATTAAAAAAGTTATTCCCTCAACGCGTATCATAGGACGCCGCTTTCGTCTGGCTCATGTTCACTTCGGACGTGAGTACTTTGAAGTAGCTACATTTCGTGCACCTCATGATGATAGTGAAAAAGGTCAGACAGGGCAGCATGGACGTATCATCCATGACAACGTTTTTGGCAACCTTGAAGAGGATGCGTATCGCCGTGACTTCACCGTAAACGCCTTATTTTATGACTTACAAAATGGTGAAGTTGTAGATTTTGTAGGTGGAATGGCTGATTTAGAAAAACGTGAACTTCGAATGATAGGCGACCCTGAATTACGTTATCGTGAAGATCCTGTGAGGATGTTACGCGCTATTCGTTTTGCTACAAAACTCAATTTAAAAATAGAAGCAAAAACCGAAGCTCCTATTAGTGAGTTATCTTCTTTAATGGGAAATATCGCTCCAGCTAGATTGTTTGATGAAGCTTTGAAGTTATTCCATAGCGGTCAAGCTGTAAAAACATTGGAATCGTTGCGTGAATACTGCTTATTTCAATACCTGTTCCCTGAGGCAGAAACAAGTCTCGCAGAAGATACTGACGAGAATGGTGAAGAAGGCAGTTATACCAAGTTAGTATATGCCGCTCTAGCGAATACCGATCGTAGAATTAGGGCAGATATGCCAGTGACTCCTGCTTTCTTATTCGCAGTGATGTTGTGGAAGCGTGTCAGTGAAGGCTTTACAATGTATAAAGAGCTAGGTAATCCTGCTCTACAAGCGATGCACTCAGCAGCGTCAGATGCTTTTTCTGAACAAATAAAGTGCATATCAGTACCGCGTCGTTTTAGTAATATGAGTCGTGAAATTTGGACTTTGCAAGGTTTGTTTAGCTTTAAAAATGAACGCCGAGTTTTTAAATTAATGGAGCATAAACGCTTTAGAGCGTCTTATGATTTTATGTGTTTACGCGCTGAATGTGGCGAGCTTCCGATAAGCGAGTGCGATTGGTGGACACTAATCCAAGAAGTTGATCTCAAAGAAAAGAAAGCAATGTGCCAAGCCGCCTTGCCCCCCAAGCGTGTAAAAAGCCCAAGACGCAAATCTAAAAACGGCTAAATCTAACCTTCAGATTATTCAATGAGACTTGAGCCTACAAATACCAAATCAACCGACAGTGATATTATTTGTTATGTCGCTTTAGGCAGTAACATGGGTGACTCTCGGGCTTACATGCAAAAAGCCATTGATGACTTAAAGTCTAACGATAACATCCATGATGTAAACGTTTCTAACTTTTACTCAAGCAAACCTCATGGCCCACAAGATCAACCAGACTACATGAATGCAGCCGTCTCATTTACTACAGGTCTTGAAGCAGAAGCTCTATTAGACCTACTCCAAAAAATCGAAAACGATAATGATAGAGTGCGTGAGGGTGTTGTGCGATGGGGTGCAAGAACCCTAGACTTAGATTTACTCTTATATTCAGATAAAACTATAAATACAAAACGACTGACCGTGCCGCATCCCAGAATCTGCGAGCGTGCTTTCGTCTTATTTCCTTTGCGAGATTTAATGGGTGGTATTGCAATTTCAAACTTGCAAATCAACGAAACGACATCTATTTTAGATTGTATTAATGCGCTCCCTCCTGAAGAACTAGAAAATATTAAGGAGTTATGTGAAGAAGCAAGCTAGAGGTTTCTAGGCAAAATTCTAGGCAAAGGTCTAAGCAGAGATTTAAACGAGGTATAAAATATGGCTAGTCGTGTCACTGTAAAAACAATCCGAGAGATGAAAGCAGAAGGTGAAAAAATAGTTGCCTTAACGGCCTATGACTCAAGTTTTGCTCGCGTAGTCGATGAACAAGGTGTCGATGTTATCTTAGTCGGTGACTCATTGGGCATGGTCATGCAAGGTCATAATTCGACCGTTCCAGTCAGTGTGGACGATATTATCTATCACTCAAAAGCGGTTGAGCCACAAACGAAACGATCTTTGGTAATGGCTGATTTACCTTTTATGAGCTACACCAATCCAAATCAGGCAATTACCAATGCAGCCCGACTCATGCAAGAAGGCTTAGCGCATATCATAAAATTGGAAGGCGGTGAGGCTCAGTTAGATACTGTAAGACACATGACTCGACATGGTGTTCCCGTTTGCGCTCATATTGGTTTAACCCCACAAACAGTCCATAAATTGGGCGGCTATAAAGTACAAGGACGTGATAATGGTGTTGCTAAACAAATGTTATCCGATGCCTTAGCTTTACAGGATGCAGGTGCAGATGCCGTAGTGTTGGAATGCGTACCTGTTGATTTGGCAGAGAAAATTACTCAAGAATTAGACATCCCAACCATCGGTATTGGCGCAGGTCGGGTTTGTGACGGGCAAGTATTAGTACTGCAAGATATGATAGGTATTTCTGATTTAGCACCTAAGTTTTCATTAAACTTTTTGTCTGATGGCAGAAATATCCCTGAGGCAATAAAAGCGTATATCGATGGAGTAAAGGCAGGAACTTTTCCTACTGATGAGCAATGTTTCTTTTAAACCTAAGTGATTAAGTGTTCAATTCGGTTAAATAAGGAAAAAAGTAGGGGGGTGTGCATTTTTTCTCTACCTAAGTTAAAGATTTAATTTGTGATAACAATGGTTCAATTATGATTCAAGCACATGATAAAGATGCACTTCGCGTAGTGATGCGAGGTTACCGTTCTAATAGTGAAATTACAGCTTTCGTTCCCACCTTAGGCAATTTACATGATGGTCATTTGTCTTTGGTAAGAAAGGCGAAAGAAGTCGCAGATCGAGTCGTTGTATCCATTTTTGTAAACCCTACTCAATTTGATAAAGCTGAAGATTTAGCGGCCTACCCTCGCACGCTTGAAAGCGATTTGGCATTACTTAAAAAAGAAAATATTGATCTCGTATTTTTACCAAAAGCAGATGAAATGTACCCTGAAGGCAGTGCAGCACGTGTTGAAGTTGATGGAATTAGTGATATTCTTGAAGGGGATTCACGTCCGGGGCATTTCTCTGGAGTTGCGACAATCGTTGCTAAGTTATTCAACCTTGTTCAGCCAGATATTTCTGTTTTCGGCGAAAAGGATTTCCAACAGTTGATGCTGATTCGTCGCATGGAGCGTGACCTTGATTTTGGTATTCAAATTATTGCTGCACCGACTGCCAGAGAAGACACTGGGTTAGCGATGAGCTCACGAAATAATTATTTAGAGCCTGAACAACGTAAAGATATAGGCCCAAATCTTTACGCTGAGATGTTGAAAATAAAAGAAGCTTTATTGAATGGTGAAACGAATTATTTAGACTTACAAGTTAAATGCATAGATGCATTGAGCGAAAAAGGATTCAAACCAGACTATATCGAAATCCGAAATGCAGCTGATTTGGCGATAGCTAAACCAGAGAATAAAGAACTTGTTATTCTTGCCTCGGCTTGGCTCGGTAAAGCCCGTTTAATTGATAATATTACTGTCAATACGACCGTCAATATCTAATAAATAATGAGAAAGCAAAGCCTCAAAATTTTAAGCCTTCTCATCATTTACCCGTTTCTTACAGCCTGTAGCCATATCAGTTATATGGCTCAAGGTGCCTCTGGCCACCTTACTCTAATGAGTAAACGAGTAACGATTAATCAATTGTTACAAGATGAGAGCCTCTCGAAGAAACGATACGAACAGATAGCTGAAGTCCAGAGTATTCGTAAGTTTGCCTATGAAAGGCTAAAGCTCCCAAAAAATGGCAGTTATTCAAGCTTTGTTGAATTAGATAGAGAAGCTGTGACATGGAATATAGTCGCTACCAAAAAATATTCGATTGACCCCATTCAAACGTGTTTTCCTTTTGGTGGATGCGTCAGTTATTTGGTCTATTTCAATAAGCAACGTGCTGAAATAGAGGCAGAAAAACATAGGAAATTAGGCCATGATGTTCATATCATCGCATCGCCTGCTTATTCTACATTGGGTGTTTTCGATGACCCAATTGTCAGTACCATGTTTAATGGAAATATGAGTTCTACTGCAGAAGTAGTGTTTCATGAATTAGGTCACCAAAAGCTATTCAGAAAAAATAACTCTGCCTTTAATGAGGCGTTTGCCAGCACCATAGGTGAAGAAGGTACAAGACTGTGGTTGAAAAAAAACCACCCAGGTTCACTTAAATCTTATAATGATAGCGTTAAAAAACGCTGGCAGTTTTTTGACTTATTACTGATGACCAGTGATGAATTAAAGTCTTTCTATGCAGTGAAACAATCGGAAAATGAACTAGCCAAAGGTAAAAAATTAATTTTCACACGACTAAAGCAACGCTATTCCCAACTGAAAAATGACTGGGGTGGGGATACACGCTTTGATCGATGGTTTACAAAACACCCACTCAATAATGCAAAGCTTGCGGTGATTGGGGTTTACTACAAGTTAGTGCCTGATTTCTCTAAGCGATTAAAAGCTTTTAATTATGATTTTGAAAAATTCTATGACTTTTATCAGAACAAAATGGACTTGATAGAATCAAAAAAGCAATCCAAGTCCTAATAAAACTCTCAAAAAGTGGGGGGGTGTCATTTCGACAGGCTCAATACAGGCATTTCGACAAGCTCAGGAACCGATCGACTAAGCACAATACAGGCATTTCGACTTTGTTCAATACGAGTCTACGACGAAGCTCAGCAAAAGTGATCAACAGTATTGCCATTTTTATTTAATTAAAAGAATTTCTTAGAATGCTAATTTATTACCAACTTTGATCACTCCCCGCTGTTGCTGAATAACATTCATCCCAAAGAAAATATTACCATCCCATTTTCGATAAGTAGATAAAGTCGCAATCGGTTCTTGGCTGGTGCGTTCGCCCAAGTCAGGATCAACCATAGGTAAAGGACATCGACTACATACTTCAACTCCTTTCATTGCCACTTCCCCAACTGAAAAATGCCTAAATTTATCTTCCGCAAAGGCTTCGCAGCCTGTAATGACGATGTTAGGACGAAAACGTCGCATATCGACGGGCTTATCTAAACGTTGATTTAAATCAGTTAAAGATGCTTCTGAAACAAGCAGTATCGGATAGGCATCGGAAAATCCAGTACGATCGCCTTCCTCTGAAAACTCTAACTTGCACTGTCTAACAACATCTTCTTCGATGTAAACTAAATGACAGTCAATATCCAATACATCTGAAAGCCAAGTATCGGCATCAGCGCCTACTCTTGATACCCTTAGGCTGTCCTTCCACACGACAACATCCATTTTTTCTGAATCAGCAGTTGTTAAAGCAACGTGATGAGGTTCTTTGTCTTTAGTGCTAAGCGTTAACTGACCATTTTCAAGAGACGTTGAGATTAAAGCCATTTTAGGCAGAGTACGTTGAGTCATGAATTTGCCATCTGACGTCACAAGCATCCAACGGCGATCGTATTGCAGGCCCATGTCATCAACTTCCGATGACTCTAAAGAAATTCCTGCTAAGGACTTAACGGGATAAATAAATAGCCCAGACACTTGAATATTATTTTTCATAAACTCACAAATTTAATTAATACTATTACTAAAAAGCCTCATTGATTATGGTATCTTAGCGCAAATTAAATGTTTATTGTAAAAAGGAAGCGGGGATAGTTTTTTGTTTAAATTTTCAGCTGATAGAATACCTGTAGCTATCATATTTTTATTGACGATTTTAGATTTTATTGTTTTTTTGAATACTGAGAGCATATGGTTCTTTGCACTTTATTTAGCCATAATGATTGTTCCAAAAGCGTGTATTTCTGCATGGAATCATCACCATCAACATGCTGCTGTTTTTAAACATAAAGTGCTCAATAGAATTTTAGAAATATTTTATGCCCTTCATACGGGGGTAACGACTAACCTTTGGGTTTTGCACCATAATATTGGTCATCATAAGAACTTTTTGAATCAAGAAAAAGATCAAAGCCGTTGGAAAAGAAAAGACGGCAGTATTATGAATCGATGGGAATATACTTTAAATGTTGCTTTAACAGCTTACCCTCGCGGTTATAAAGTGGGTAAGAAATATCCGAAAATGCAGAGAGATTTTCTAATCTATACCGGTTTAACTGTGTTAATTTTAATCGGACTCACAATCTATAACCCGTTAAGTGCGCTGTTTGTTTTTATATTACCCATGGTTATTAGTCTTTTATATACGGCTCTAACCACCTATGCGCATCATTGTGGTTTAGATACAGATGACCAATTTGCCGCCTCTTATAATAACACTTCAAAGCTCTACAATTGGTTGACTGGAAACCTTGGTTATCATACTGCTCACCACTATAAGCATGGAATACATTGGTCTAAACTTCCTGAGTTACATGAAAAAATTAAAGAGAAAATTCCACCGTCTTGTTATCGCAATTCTTTTTGGACTAGATGGAAATAAATCTGCTAAGTAAACATGTTTAAGCAACCACCGATAGATTATATACAACCCGTTTTTCGCCCACCTAGCGAAGGGCGTTCATTGATTCTTCAAGTCACCAATGGCTGCAGTTGGAATAAGTGCACTTTTTGTGAAATGTACACTGCGCCACAAAAGAAATTTGCGCCTAAAGCAGAAGACAAAGTAATTGATGAAATCAAACGCTGCGGTGAGCAACTTCCGCATACTCGAAGAGTGTTTTTAGGTGATGGCGATGCAATGGTTTTGTCGTTTCGACGTTTAAAAACCATCTTAGAAGCAATAAAAGAATTTTTGCCTTCAGTTACCCGCGTATCTGCCTATTGCCTGCCACGAAATATTAAAAACAAAACTGAAGAGGAGTTACAAGAACTTCGCGAATTAGGTTTACGCTTAATTTATATAGGTGCCGAATCGGGCGACAATGAAGTACTAGCGAAAATAAACAAAGGCGAGACCTTCGAAAGTACTAAAAGCTCCATCTTAAAAGCCAAAGCGGCAGGTATAAAAGTGTCAGTGATGGTTATTAATGGCATGGGTGGAAAGCGATATTCAGAACAACATGCCCTCAATTCGGCGAAATTAGTGAATGCGACTCAGCCAGAATATCTAGCAACATTAGTGTTATTCGATCAAGCACAAGCAGGAAAAATAGAACAAGGTTTTGATGATGACTTCACTCATCTAAATACGGCGGAACTATGCGAAGAGATGAGGTCCTTTATTCAACATACTGATTTAGATAAATCGATTTTTAGAAGTGATCATGTCTCAAACCATCTCATCCTTAAAGGCGTTCTGGGCAAAGATAAAAAGGACATGTTAGAAGATATTGATGATGCTGTTGCTCACTTTAAAGCACATCCAGAGATTCAGCATCGACCATCAAGCTTTTAGTTAAAGCTCATAGGTTTTTATAAAACTATGTCCAAATTTGACTTAAAACGACAGCCCTGTTGAACACTAGTACTGAGTACTAGTCGAAATGCTTGCATTGAGCCTGTCGAATGACTCGTGCTGAGCTTGTCGAAGGACACCCCCCCACTTTTTGAGAGTTGAATACCTGTGTATTTAATAGTGGTTCATTTTGTTCAATCTATCTCGTTATCAAACCCACATTAAGAGTTACACTTCAAACAGTATTCTGATTTTTTCCAAGTCAGACTTATCACTTGAATCTTTTTCATCCGATAAATCTATTCCCAGTTTACCGAGTAAGCGATAAATCTCACTTGCATCTGAATCCCAT
>CALFUP010000025.1 GCA_937929875.1 uncultured Cocleimonas sp.
TCACCAGCAGGTATGCGATATTTAGCCGTATCACGGTCAAGTGCGGTCATCATTCGGCCTAACTGCCGGCGGCGCATCCTAACTTGTCTAACTATGTCTGGGTCTTTTATGCAGTCAGCCGCTTTGCCACTAGCGTAGTCACCAAGTATTTGGTTTAGAACCGAGGTATCCAGTAAATCTTTCATTGTTGGGTTCCCCCCTTTATCAAAGGGGGGCTAGGGGGGATTTGCTCAGACGTTGAACTTTCAGTTATATCAGTCATTTTAGCGACAACCCCATAGATTTCTTGTAGGACACTTTCTGTTTCAGTAAGAACTTGTCTATTATCAAATCGCAATATAGTTAAGCCCACGCTATTTAAATCCTTATCTCTTTCAATATCTTTTATTTTATTGTTTTCTTCAAGGTGTTGACTGCCATCTATTTCAATGACTAGTTTTGCCTTAGCAGCATAAAAGTCTACGATGTAATTTAATATCGGCTTTTGGCGATTAAATTGAATGCCTATTATTTGCTTTCGTCTTATATGTTTCCATAGAAGTTGCTCTGCATCAGTCATGTTCTTTCTGAGACTGCGCGAGGGTTTTTTGAGTGTGGATTTGTAGGTGTGCATGATTTAGTTGGGGGAAATCCCCCTCAATCCCCCTTTACAAAGGGGGAGGTTAACAGCTGTTTATTTTTATTTAGTCTTACAGATTGGGATGAAAAACACTCAAAAAGTAGGGGGGTGTCATTTATTATCATTTTTTAACCACTTCTGGTGATTTCAATTCTGCATTGGATAAATGCAGTAATAAAATATAGCTGTCATCTTTTATTCGACCTTCTAAAAAACCACGGTAGGGCGTACTGCCACGACGAAACACTAAGGGTTCTTTTCCACCTTTACCGCCACCCAACAGCATTAAGCTATTTAATTCTGATAACTCTTTTGCCATGCCGTACAGAAAGTCATAAGTAAGGCCGTTGATATGTACGATTTGAAGTTTTGATGAAAAGACATAACGTCGAATCGCTTCATCTTTATCGACTTTTTTACCCGTCCAACTCAATGGAATATCGCTATCGACGTTAGCTTCAGCTCGTTCACGTTGTTTGCGTTCTTTAAATTTACCTTCTGGTGTGAAGATCACTTCGTTTTGTTGAATGTGGTAAGTCACTTCTTCATCTTCATTGATATAGACACGTGAGGCGTTGTATAAAAAACGACCGAAGATTTCGGTATCGACTTCTATATCACTTTCAATGAGTCGTTTTGCGAGAACTTCAGGGTCACCCTTTGCTTCTTCTTCAAGCAGTGTGTCGAAATCATGATTAATCGTTGATTTGAGTATTTTACGGGTATATGACGCTCCACCTTTTGGGCCAATGTACCGGACTCGATCTCTTGGTGAGATGCTTTCGGCTTTTACTACCGCATCGCGTTTGCGTGGGTCTGTGAGGTTTATGTTTGCCATTTAATTGAAACCTCTTGTTTCGCCTGTAAGCTGAAAACCGTCTAAAAAGTGGGGGGGTGTCTTTTTAATCATTTTAAAGCATTCCAAAATCAAGCTCATCGCCACTTGTTTCTGCACCTTCATCTTCTTGTTCCGTAGCCGAGATTACAGCGGCTTGTTCGAGTTTTGAGTAAGCAATACGGTTTTCTGCACCTATCAATAACCAAATGGTCTTATCTTCACCTTGCATGACAAAAGCAGGGTCGGGATCAATTCCGCCACGATAACTAAAAAAGGTTTTATAGATGATGCCCTTTTCAATGTTCTTTATGAAGGTCGTATCCATTGCTTCACTTTTTAAAGCGTATGTCAGACGAATACTATGATCGAGAAATTCTTCTGCGCTGACTTCTTCCTCTAACGGCATGCCTGCTTTAAAACTGGAGGGTACTTCTTCGAGTTTTTTGCCATCAAAATCGACAGGGGTAATATCTTTTCTATCGACCCATTCTCCATCTGGATTAATGTAGCCTGAGGCGGTTCCGCCATAGGGTACGAGCGTTTTACCATCATCTAATAAGGTCGCAAGGGAACATTCCTTGCCATCCATATCGAGTGTTTCGATAGAGCGAGAGCCGTATAACTTATTGCGGTCCACTTTGTGAATGGTGCAATCGAAGCTGTTTTTATCAAGGGTAAAAGTAAGTGTTCTTGCCATAATAGATCCTAATAATTCAAACTAAAGCATAGCTCATTTGCTCATTTATTTATGTTTGCTTTTGTTGGTTTCTATTTAAAAGCTAGTTAGAATCAGTTCACACTAAAAATTGAGTTAGGTATAGGTTCTATAATGTCAGATAAAAACAAGCCTTCAGAAAATATGGCAAAGAATAATACAGAAAAAACGGTACATGTAGTTTCTAAAGAATCTGCTCAACAACATGTGCAAGAAGCAGAACAATTAGCTCAGTCTGCAAAAGATGCAGCGGTAGAAGCAGATAAACAAGACGCACAAAAAATTGCACAGGCTTGGTTAGATGCATCCGCATTAACTGCAACCAATAGAGATTTTGATGCTCACTTTAATCTGATATCAGAAAAAGTTAGAGTAACGGGTGTGCCAGGTTTTGAAAGTATTAGCTATGATGATTGGGCGCGAGCTTCTAAAAAGGACTTCGAAGATAAAGTGCTCGACAGCGTCAGTTATGAAGGCCTTAAGATGTCAGCGCATAATGATAAACAAATCATGTTTAAAACACTTGAAAGTATTTTTGTGAACGATGGCACTAAGAAAACTCAAGGCGTTGAGATTCTCATAGCTTTGGAAGACGATGGCGTGTGGAGAGTGATCCAAGAAAGAGTCATGACGGGTAATGAAATTCGTCACGTTGGTCTAATGTAAGCACTTTATAAAAAATTGATAGACGATATGACTGAAAAGAAAAAATTTGATCCTAATCATCCATGCTTGTTCTGTAAGCCAAAGTCAAAAGAGGTAATTGCAGAAACAGAACATGCGGTTTTAGTTACCGACACTTACCCAGTGAGTCTGGGGCATTGTTTGATAGTGCCCAAAAGACATATTGCTACCTATTTTGAATGTACAGAAGAAGAAAATCGTGACTTTCGCATATTGATTTTGAAAGCAAAAGAGTACATTGATAAGAACCATTCTCCAGATGCTTACAACATTGGTAACAATAATGGACTTGAATCTGGACAGAGTGTTTTTCACCTGCATATCCATATTATTCCTCGCTATAAAGGTGATGTAGAGAACCCCAAAGGTGGTGTGCGTTGGGTTTTACCAAAAAATTCACAATACAAGTATCCTAAAGACAAGCAGTGATAATTGAGCTTAATCTTTTACTTTTAATAAAGACTTAGTTGCAACTAAAGCGGTATTAAAAGCCCCAATACCTTCTTTCGCCGGACAACAATAAACACCATGATCGTCAATATAAGCTTGTGCAGGTGGTTTGGCCGATTTGGTCCAAATTTCGTCATAGCTGAATTTGTGTTTATCTAACCATGTACGAATGGATTCTTCCATCGTGTCAATTTCTTGTTTATTTTTGGCGGATGAAAAACGCGCGGTTAAAATGAGAATTTCAGCAAATTCAGATAATTCATGAGTAAAATCTACAGCCCCATCAATAGGTTCGCCAAAATCGGTTTTGCCTTTTGTGTAGGTACGATCGGCTAAAACACCATCAAGATCCACGCATATGGTAGCTTTTCCTGTTGATTGAAATCGAGCCTTACGTGCACTAGCGGTCTTTTTATTTTCAGGGTTTACTGTGTCTTTAAGCGTACTTCGACGTGATTGTCTTGGGCTTTTATCTGACTCTAATGTTTTTGCAGGAGGTGGCCCAGGAACACAATTAACGATGGCATCAATAGCGGCGTGACCTTCTAACCAAGGATTGTCTAGCCAATCGTCGCCACTCCATACTCGTCCATAATGTTCATTTGAATGATGCAAGCCGGGTAAACGAAACCACGAGCCTAAACTGCCATCTTTTACTTTTTTTGGAAACGTTTCAGGTTCCTCATCAAGATTGTTTCTTTCCCATTTTAGTGCAAATGATTTGGCTAGCGCATAGACATCTTCGGTTGGTGCGGGGTCTTTAAATAAAACCCAAAGGTGATAACCACCATTGCCACTAGAGTCTATCAACAATGGATCGTATCCCATTTGTTGAAACTCTTTCCACCATTTAATTGCACCATTCAGGTTTCGTCTTCCATGGTCTTCCGCAGCGATGGTGTCAGTATCATGACAATCAATATCGATACCTAACCACAAACTCGTCGCGTCTTTACTTTTGGCATGTAGACCAATGATTTGTGGTTTGTGATGATGTCGGCTAGCAAAATGACGGGTCAGTTTATCTAGCGTTACCATGTCGTCACCACGCATATCTTTACGGGGCAATGTCATGGCTTTATAGCTCCGACCTTCTTTGATTCTCTCATTTGGTGTGAGTACTGAATATTGTCCCCAAACGTCTTTGCGATTCACCATGAAATTCATCGCCCACTCGGCTAATTCAGGAGCTCGTTGCTTCCATTCTTCGCCAATTATTTCGTGTTTAGTGGCCATATGCCGACAATTACCTCGTGAATATAGTCTGAAGTATAGCGAATATTCTCAGGGATAAAGGGTTCTAAATGAAGGATGAAGTTCTCATCTAAGTTTACTGTCTTGAAATTGCTACTATTGATGCTACTAAAGCTTACTTAGTTCTGTCAGTTGATTAAGGATTGACCAATCTTGATCACGGAATGACGGAATTGGATATGAAAAGCAGGATGCGATTCTCAGCAGGTTTGGTAATAAAATTAACATATATTAGCTTAGCTTTTAGTGCATTGTTGGGAATGTTCGTCCCTGTATCAGCAGAATCGATAGTTTCAACATCACAGCAAAAAACTGAGTTGTGGAAATCAACGGCAAACAGTAATGTTGACGTTCAGGCGAAAACATTAAACACCTCTGAAGGAATCAGCAACTCAAGTCACTCCTTTGAAGATGCTAGTTTGATGACTTTAAATGATGATTTAATGCGCCAGTTATTGAATCATAACTCATTAAATTCTAGTTTCTTAAATCCTGACGATTCAAGTTTTGAGCTTAGCGCAAAAGTCACCAGAGACTCGTTAGATAGCGCAATTCAATATGAGATTAGTTTGCCACTGCCAAATGGTTCTCTCATTGATCTTACCTTGGTGGAATATTCCGTACTACCCGTTCAACTTGCTGCAAAGTACCCAGATATTAAAACGTATCGTGTACTAGCTAATCATAAGGTTTTTGGTGGAAAAGTTGATATTAGCGCTTCTGGCTTTCATGCAATGTTACAAATGCTTGATGGAGAAATAGTATTTATTGATCCTATTGAATTAAGCAGAAGTCAATATGCAATATTTCACAAAAGCGCTCAAAAAGCAGAAAACCATCGCCAGCATTCATGCGGATTGAATGATTTTTCTTCCGTAAATGGTAATGGAAGTACAGATAATCAAAGTCTTTTATCACCGGTAAAATTTTCTTCTCGTGATGTGGCCTTTACTGAAATTACTGCAGCTCGTTCTCAAGGGAACTTGAAAAACTATACAATTGCCGTGGCAACAACAGGC
>CALFUP010000026.1 GCA_937929875.1 uncultured Cocleimonas sp.
GTCCAAAATAAATATGTTACACAACATAAGAATATAAAAATGACAGAGTCGGAGAAGTCTCAATGATTATAAAAAAGGATGGGTTGCTATGAGTTTAGAAATTATCACGTTACTTTATTTCTTATGTTTATTTTTTGCGCTATTTCTTGGCTTACCAGTAGCGCTAGGTCTTGGGGGTACGGCAGTAATTTTTGCTGCTATTTTTGAACCAAGAGCATTATTAACGATCCCCAGTCAATTTTATTCCACACCATGGAATAACGTCTTAGTGACAGTTCCCTTATTTCTCTTTATGGGAAGCCTGATCCGATTTTCGGGGATTGCGGAAGCGGCTTACGATGCCGTCTATAAATTAATAGGGCATATAGCCGGCGGCTTGGCGATGGGAACCGTGCAGGTATGTACCATATTTGCAGCAATCACCGGTATTACCCCCCCAGCTACCATTACGATGGGGCAAATCGCCTATCCATCGATGATTAAATACAACTACAGCAAAGATATCGCCATCGGATCCATTGGTGCAGGTGGCGCATTGGGCGCTCTTATACCACCGAGTGTGCCATTTATTTTCTACGGGCTATTAGCTAAGGTTTCTATTGGTGCATTGTTCCTAGGCGGAATATTGCCAGGTTTGATGCTCGCTATATTTTATATGACTTACATCGGAATTCGTTGTCGTCTGCAGCCTCAAATGGGGCCTCCAACGCCTGAGGATATCCAATTTACCAGAGCTGAAAAACTCGGCTCACTGGTGGCTATATGGCCTTTCATGTTATTAATTGTCATTGTTCTAGGTGCAATTTGGGGCGGCATCGCGACTCCTTCAGAAGCTGCTGCTTTCGGAGCTACTGGTGCATTCGTCATTAATCTGATTTACGGCAAACTGACTTGGGAGGTATTAAGAGAATCTTTAGAAGCAACCGTGAAACTAAGCGGTATGGGTTTATGGATTTTAATTGCATCCAATATCTATCTAAACGTTTTCAATTCACTCGGCAGTCAACAACTCGTAACAGATCTCGTATTGAGTATGCCAGGCGGTGAAAATGGTGTTCTACTAATGATGATGTTTATTATCCTTTTGCTTGGTATGGTGATGGACGATTGGGCGATCATCATGCTATGTACTCCTCTATTTATTCCAATTATTGACACTTTAGGAATTGATAAACTTTGGTTTGGTGTGCTGTTTATCGTGAATATTCAGATTGCCTACCTCACCCCACCCTTTGGCTTTGTTCTGTTTTGGCTTAAGAGTGTCCTACCGCCCGATGTCAGTATGGGAGATGTTTACAGATCGGTTTGGCCATTCATTGCACTTCAGGTTCTTGGGTTGGCGTTGATTTTTTCTTTCCCAGCTATCGCTACATGGCTACCAAACCTGATGAAGTAAAGGGCTAGTGACAATGACTTCATGTAACAAGAAATGTATTAAACAATATAATAAACAGCTTTTTAAAAGCATGCTTTTATAAATCACGAGCAAGAGGTTAATATGGAATTATGGAATAAGATAGAAAAGGCGATCGACTTCATTGCTGAGATGATGGGGAGATTTGGTTGGTTACTCATCCTTTATTTAATGATATTCGGTGTTACGGACGTATTTCTACGCTATGTTTTTAACTCACCTTCTCTCTGGATTTCAAGCACCTTACAAGTTGCGATGGTGCTGTTGGCATGTGTGGGCGGCATCTATTCATTAAATGATAATGCCTTTGTAAAATTGGATCTTTTCTATGCGAATTTTTCAGATAAGAAAAAAGCGATATGCGACATTATCACGGTAGTGTTTACGTTCTTATTTCTTGGTGTATTAATCTGGAAGGGATATGAGGCGGCAAAGTTATCAATAATGTTGAATCAACACACCCCAACCAGTATTCCTCTTCCCATTTACCCACTAAAAATATTCTTTCCAATTACTGGAATAATCATGATGTTAGTGGTTATAAAAAAATTGGTTAAAGACATACGCACTTTGAGATCATAGAAGTTATATTTCAATTGATAGCCGTTATTTTTATGTATTTTTTGTAGATCAGTAATAATATTAAATATTCGTCGTATAACTCGCAAGGTTTTATGACTGAATGTGACCCCTGCATACTCAGGGGTGAAATTAAGTTCAAAAATAAAATTGGACAAATTTAATTGTTTTTTAAACACAAGGTGGAGTTTTATGAATAAAGCAAAAACGATGTTATCCGCAACCTTATATGCTACGACTTTAATAGTAGCATCAGGTACTGCAATGGCTCACGAAAAACCAAAAAAAGTAACCAATTGGACTTTTCAACCCTGTTTTGATCAATCCGATGCTGGATGGGGAGGCGGTGTTGTACCTTGGGTTAAAGCGGTAGAAGAAGCAACCGAGGGTACCGTCAAAATCAAGCTGGAGCCAGCTGGAGCTATCACGAGTGGGTCCGAATCATTCGGTGGAACAGCTGCTGGATTGATTGACGGAACAGCATGTTGGGGTTCTGTATACAGTGGAGACATGCCTGAAGG
>CALFUP010000027.1 GCA_937929875.1 uncultured Cocleimonas sp.
TTCAGTCTTACCCGTGAATGAGTTCAATACACTCATGCCTTTCTCTAGCTTACCAGAGTAAACACGTAGGAAAGTTAAAGCGCCGTAACGGTCATCCATAATTTTAAATGCTAATGCTCGTAAAGGCTCATCAGTACTTACAATAGCAAATTCACCTGTCTCAACACCTTCTTCATCTGTAAGTGGCTGTGGATCGACCTCTGTTGGGTTAGGCAGGTAATCAACAACCGCATCCAAAACTAACTGAATACCTTTGTTCTTAAATGCAGACCCTGTGTAAGTCGGGAAGAATGCAAGATCACGTGTACCTTTACGGATACATTTCTTAATAACTTCCATATCTGGCTCTGTACCTTCGAGGTACATTTCCATTGCATCATCATCCATTTCAAGTGCAGTTTCGATGAGCATTTCACGGTATTCTTCAACGTCATCAACCATATCAGCTGGTACGTCTTGAATAGTGTATTTTAATGGATCATCAGAACCATCCCAAACCCATGCCTTACGAGTAAGTAGATCAACAACACCGCTGAAGTTATCTTCCACACCGATAGGTAGAACCATAACTAATGGTCTTGCACCTAGTACGTCTTCAACTTGTTTTACAACGCGTTTAAAGTCA
The DNA here is from genome assembly GCA_937929875.1 of uncultured Cocleimonas sp. GTDB lineage: Bacteria > Pseudomonadota > Gammaproteobacteria > Thiotrichales > Thiotrichaceae > Cocleimonas. The sequence goes on from CALFUP010000027.1 coordinate 626, forward strand.
GCACCAATACGGTCTAATTTGTTTACAAAGATAATACGAGCTACTTCTGATTCGTTCGCATAACGCCAGTTAGTCTCTGATTGAGGCTCAACACCACCAGACGCACAGAAAACACCCACACCACCATCAAGTACTTTAAGTGAACGATATACTTCAACAGTGAAGTCAACGTGACCCGGTGTATCGATGATATTCATACGGTGGTCTTTCCAGAACGCACTTACTGCGGCTGACTGGATCGTGATACCACGCTCTGCTTCTTGCTCCATAAAGTCTGTTGTTGACTCACCATCGTGTACTTCACCGATTTTGTGAATCTTACCTGTTAGACTTAGGATACGCTCTGTAGTTGTAGTTTTACCTGCATCCACGTGTGCGAAGATGCCGATATTACGGTATTTAGATAGGTCTGCTGCCATGACTATTCTCTATTTGGTTGTTATTCTGGATTAATTCATTAAGTTATTATTCACTAGTTTAGTATCTAAATCAGATACCAAAAGCGCTCAATACTCTCAATAAATACTTAGCTTAATATTTAAACCTTCTTGTAAAAAGGATAAATATGACGGCTGAAAAAACGCGGTATTATATAGTAAAGGGCTAGTAGCGCATAGAAAAAAGAACATTGTTTTAACTATTTATTATTGTGTTAGGCTACTTTAAAATTCAGCATACTAGTGATCATTAGATCAATGTAAAAACAACACAATTACTCATTAAAAATGGATGCCTAATGCAATACAAACTCGATACTTCAAGTTCACCCTCATCTAACAAAAGCGATTGTATTGTAGTCGCTATTTTTGCTAATGAAAAAGTAGCCAGCTTAGGCGATGCTGCTCAAAATTTAGATAAATCTAGTAAGGGCACTTTATCTACAATTATTGATTCTGGTGACTTTAATGGATCATTAGAACAAACACAGATGCTCTATAACCTTTCAGGAGTCGATGCTTCTCGCGTCTTGATGCTTGGTTGTGGGGATAAACAAGCTTTTGACACAATTGCGCTAAGTAAAGTTGTTAAAACTGCAAGTAAAGCACTTAAAACGTCTAAGATTAAAAGTTTAAGTTTTTATGTTACTGATTCATTTGGTGATGACAATCTTGCACAAGCTGCGACTCAAATAATTATTGCTCATGGTGATTCTGATTATCAATTACTTGATTATAAAAGTGATGCTAAAGATGAATCTACATTAGAAAAAGTAAGCGTTTCAATGACTGATCTAGCAAAATGCAATAAGACAGACTTAGAAATGTCAATTGAAAATGGTGCAGCGATTGTTGAGGGCATGAAGTTAGCCAAAGATTTAGCTAATCACCCAGGAAATGTCTGTACACCAACCTACATTGCAGACCAAGCAGAAATTGTTGCTAATGACTATGCGAATATCACAGTAGATGTTCTTGAAGAAAAGGATATGGAAAAGCTCGGCATGGGTTCTTTCTTATCAGTCAGCAAAGGAAGTGATGAACCAGGCAAGATGATTATTCTTGAATATAAAGGTGCCATAGATGAGCATGGTGATAAAGATGGAAACAAAGCTCCAATCGCCCTAGTAGGAAAAGGAATTACCTTCGATACAGGTGGTATTTCTTTAAAACCTGGTGCAGCCATGGATGAGATGAAGTTTGATATGGGTGGTGCTGCAGGAATGCTAGGTACCTTGAAAGCCTGCGCTGAAATGCAATTAAATATCAATGTAGTAGTTGTCTTAGCTGCAGCAGAAAACATGCCAAGTGCACGTGCTTCAAAGCCGGGAGATATTGTCACTTCAATGGCAGGTAAAACTATTGAGGTACTAAACACTGATGCTGAAGGCCGATTAGTTTTATGTGATGCGCTCACTTATGTAGGTAAATATAAACCTGAAGTTATTATCGATGCCGCAACTCTAACCGGTGCATGTATTATTGCTTTAGGTCATCATATCTGTGCGGTTTTATCTAATAATGATGGTTTAGCAAATGACATTATAGATGCTGGCAACATCATTAATGATCGTGCATGGCAGCTTCCGATGGGAGATGACTACAAAAAACAATTAAAAAGTTCGTTTGCTGATCTTGGAAATATCGGTGGTCGCGCTGCAGGTACGATCACTGCAGCTTGTTTCTTAGCGGAATTCACTAAAGAATATAAATGGGCGCATCTTGATATTGCGGGTACTGCATGGGAAGGCAAAGATTCAACAGGAAGGCCTGTACCATTACTTTCTCAATACTTGATCAATAAAGCGGCTAAAAGTTAAACTTTGATGATTTACCGTACTATAAAATAAGCTCAAATAGTAGGGGGGTGTCATTTTCATCCCCTTTGTATCTATCGCTCCTCTTTTCAATTAATAAATGATAACAACATGACTGAAATCAATTTCTACGTCAGTAAAGAACAAGGCTTAGAGCATCGATTAGCTATCGTTTATCGTTTAGTGAAACTCGCTTTACAACGCGATCTAACAATACATATTCACACCGACTCTGATGCAACAAACACTAAAATTGATGATTATTTATGGAGCAAGGAAACGACTAGTTTTATCCCTCATTGCATAATTAATAATAAACTAGAAGAACCAGTAACAAAACTGAATGATATTGAAACCCAACAAAAAACCAATCAAATCAATATTTCACATAACTTTGAACCGCTAACTCATTGTGATTATTTGATTAATTTATCAATGGAGCGTCCTAGTTTTTTCTCTCGCTTCTTAAAAGTTGCTGAAATTTTAGACAATAATGAAGAAATAATTACCGCTGGTCGTAAACGATATTCGTTCTACCGAGACCGTGGTTATACTCTGGGGTACTATAAATTATAGAAAAAGCATTACCTTATGCGCAAATCCAAAAACCATAATAATGTTCCTACCATTACAAATTTAGTAGCTGCTGGTGATCCAAGCAAAAAAGCAATAGCCAGTAAAAACAGCTCCTCTCACCTAGATGAATTAAACCAACGAATTGACGAAATTGAAAATGCTATTGGTCAAGATAATTCCGGACCCGTTGGAAGAGCCTTTGCTATTCGCGCAGAAACTAATAAAGTGACCAAAGCTAGACCAAAATTCGTTACTGACACTGATTAATCAAAATTTTAAAATAAGCGGCTAACTTCCCCCGATTTTAAATAGGCTCTAGCATCTAAAATACTATATTCATTAATATAACCATCAAATTATATTAAAAACCCATTAGCTTAATTATATTAAAAATGAACAGAATTCGACAAGCCTACACTAACACATAGAAATACAAGGATTGTTTTAAAAAATATTGATCAAGTACAGTTGGTATATATTCAACTAGGACTTAGTTAGTATTTTTGCTAGGATGGATAACCATATGAATACCCCCGCGATACATCAAGCTATGCGCTTAAAGAGACAACCTGAAGACATGGCGTGGCTATGTTTTCCTGACTCTGACCTACCTGATGGTGTTACGGATTTATTGCGACTTTGCGCTTCAAAAGAGCTACTCACTGAGTTTTCTGACACCAATGGCTTCGATGCTGAGCAACTATCTAAAGGACTCTTCAACTTTATTGAAACTGTCTTAGTAAATGAAAAACATATTGACGAAAAAATATTAGGTACTGATAAATTTGCTTCGCTGCAGCTACAAAAATACCATTATCAGTTATTAATGAAAATTTACCACCCTGATCATAGTTCAAGACCCAATGCCGAAGAATACACTGCCATAATCACCATGGCCTACCAAAGATTAAAAGAAAAACAAAAATCGCAAGAAACTATTAGCTTTAGTGAAAGCCGAAGACCACCTAAAAGTTACTATCAAGCAACAAAAAAGGCAGAAACACATATCTCCAACACTAAAACAGCTATTGCTGTTGTTTCAGCCGTAACCCTTTTTGCTTTAGTGGCAATGACAGGGAAATTATATGACCCTGCTAATCCAGAATTAATTAATGCAGATAATAACAATATCATTAATACAATCGTCGATATAGCATCCGATAATGACGTCATAGAGTCTCAAAATATTGTGAAAGTCATTGCTACGACTGAAAATAAGTTAAAAGATGATGCTTACTCCATAAAAGCCAATAGCACTAAGTTACAAAAACTATTGAAAAATCTTGAAATAGCTTACGAAGAAGGAATTATCAGTATCATTAAACCGATTCTTGCAAATGCACCAGACATAAAGAATCAATCAGAAAAAGAAATAAACGACAAACTTGAAACATTGTTCGAAATCACCTCTGAAAGAAAAATGGTTTTGTTCGACTTTAGTTGGACATCAACTGATACAGGAACAATACAAGGTAAAGGAAAATTCTTATCTCGCTATAAATTAATGGGGGAGAGAAAATGGCTTACTCGTGAAGGCGAAGCAACCGTTTCAGCAAAAAATATAAATAATAATCTGAAAATTACTCAGCTAATACTCGAAAACCAAAGCATTGACTGAAGCAACATCTGTATTGAAGGTAAGCGATTGCTTACAAAACAGTATCAAAGAACTGTTAGACAAGTATCATCTCACTCTTAATTTCATAGGAGAGAATCAAGCAATATCTGGCAGCTTTTGGGGAGACTCTGAAGCAGGACTCATAGGAAATACAGTGCATGTCCGTAACGACACCCCCATACATTCTCTTTTACATGAAACATGTCATTATATTTGTATGGATGAAATCCGACGTCGTAATGTAGATACAAATGCTGAAGGCGATTATGATGAAGAAAATGCAGTATGTTACTTACAAATACTGCTTGCAGATAACATAGGTGAAATGTCTAGTGAACGGATGATGCAAGATATGGATCGTTGGGGATACACATTCCGCTTAGGTTCTGCCAAAGCATGGTTTGAAAAAGACGCTGATGACGCTTTAGCATGGCTTCATAACCATAAACTATTAAATTCGAATAATAGACCCAATTACACATTAAGAAAATTATAATGTAATCAGTAAACATCTAACGTAACTGTAAAGAATTCACCATAATTTCTAAATAAAACACCAAACAAAAACTTCAATTAATAAGTTCAATCTCTTATTTGGTATCTCTTTCAAATTTTTCTAACAGTACCACGGCATAGACTGCAATCCCCTCTTCTTTACCGGTAAAACCAAGTTGCTCAGTAGTCGTCGCTTTTACGCTTATTTGATTTTCTTTTGCTTGCATATCTGAAGCTAAGTTCTTTCTCATTCTATCAATATGTGAAGCCATTTTTGGACTTTGCGCAACGATAGTACAATCACAATTAACCAATCTATATTGTTTATTTTGGATTAAAGAATAAACATGCCTGAGCAATATTCTGCTATCAATATTCTCATATTTAGGATCATTGTCTGGAAAAAACTGACCAATATCCCCTAGTGCTAAAGCACCCGCAAGCGCATCGACTAAAGCATGGATTAATACATCACCATCAGAGTGTGCTAAAAACGCTTGTTTATGAGGAATCTTTACGCCACCTAGGGTGATGTAATCACCCTCAGTAAATGCATGCACATCATAACCATGACCAATTCGAATCACATTAATTCCTTATTGTTGCCTTTTTTACCACTTAGAAAATATGTTGCTAATTTAATATCATCAGGATGCGTGACTTTAATATTATTGTGACTACATTTAACAATGAGTGGTTTTTCACCCACTGACTCCATTGCAGAGGATTCATCAGTTACGCCAATGTCATTATTTTGACAAAAGCTTAGTGCATTCTGCAAAGCGCCCAAACAAAACATCTGTGGTGTTAACGCATGCCAGAGATTCTCTCTAGATTCAGTATGAGAAACTGTACTTAGCAATGATGATTCTTTCGCAATACTAGTTTTTTCCAAAGCGATTGATCGCTTCATTGTATCTCTTACAGGAGATGCCAATAAACCCCCAACTCCATTAGTTTCACGAAGTGCTAAAACGGCATCAAGATCTTTTGTTGATAAACAAGGTCGAGCAGCATCATGGACCATGACCCAAGAAGAAAGAGGGATTTTCTTTATTCTCTCTAAGTAATTTAATCCTGCAATGACCGAATCACAGCGATCTTTCCCGCCCTTAACTGTAATTACCGGAGCGTTTCCCGTATTAACTTTTAGTGATTGCCAGTAGTTATCAGTATCACTTATTACGACGACAATTCCAGCGATTTGCTTATGCTCTAAAAAACAATCTAGAGTATGTTCTATCAAAGTCTTATCGTGAATTTTAATATATTGTTTTGGTAGAACAGACTGCATACGCTGCCCAATACCAGCAGCAGGGATAACAACCCAAACTGGAACCAACTGCTTATTAGACATATTCATCTATCCTGCCAATTAATTATTACTTTCTAGCTCGGATTTTTTATCGCTATTAGTGATGGTTTCAGTTTCTTCTGCAACATTTTGTTTACGTTTTTTTGTATCGGGTTGCATGATCACTTCAAAAAACGTTTCGCCTTTTTTTGTCATCCCTAGCTCACTGCGAGCACGCTCTTCTAGCGCATCTTGACTGGATGATACATCTTCTAGTTCAGCTTGAATTTTGTTAATTTGAACAATCTTAGCTTTATTTTCTTGCTCTTGGACCACGGTTTGGTCATTCAGCCTCCAACGATCTGGATAACTACCTGGACCAATCCATAAACCTGCAATTAGTAAAATCAGTAGTAGGGAAAATATGATCAGCAATGCTTTCATAAGCTAAAGGATGAATACCCATGTTGTTGAATAAAGACCTGATGAACAATGCTCTAATAAACTATGTTCAAATAAACAATGACCTAACAAATATTAATTTGATGAATGAGATCTTAAGAGATTATAAATCAGCACTACTCATTCAACAAATAAATGAGTAGTGCTGAAGATTGAAATGGTTAAAAATTAAAGGTGTCTAAATGCAGATTTACCTGCATATACGCCATTACTCCCCAGCATCTCTTCGATTCGAATCAATTGATTGTATTTAGCGATACGATCAGAACGTGACAATGAACCTGTTTTAATTTGACCCGCATTAGTTGCAACTGCTAAATCAGCAATTGTAGTATCCTCTGTTTCACCAGAACGATGCGATACGACAGCGGTATAGTTCGCTTTATGTGCCATTTGAATTGCTTCAAGAGTTTCGCTTAGCGTCCCAATTTGATTGAATTTAATCAAAATAGAGTTAGCGATATTTTTCTCAATCCCTTCGGCAAAAATACTTGGATTAGTCACATAAAGGTCATCACCAACCAATTGGATTTTATCGCCTAAACGTTCTGTTAAATGAGCCCAACCAGCCCAATCAGCTTCATCTAAACCATCTTCAATGGTGATGATTGGATACTGATTAACCCAGTTTTCTAAATAATCTACCATGCCTTCTGCGCCAAAGCTCTTGCCTTCCGCCGCTAACACATATTTTCCATCTTTATAATATTCTGATGCAGCACAATCCAAGCCAAGGTAAATATCTTTCCTGCAGTGAATCCTGCATTTTCAATCGCTTGCAAGATCACTTCGATTGCTTCTTCATTTGATGATAAATCTGGTGCGAAACCGCCCTCATCTCCTACAGCTGTACTCATGCCTTTTTTTGATAATACTGACTTAAGGTTATGAAATACTTCTGTTCCATAACGAACAGCTTCGGCAAGACTTGATGCACCCACTGGTACGATCATGAACTCTTGCATATCCACACTGTTGTCAGCATGCTCACCACCGTTAATGATATTCATCATCGGTACGGGTAATTTGAACTGTCCATTACTTTGGTCAGAGCCACCAAATAAACCACCTAAATGCTGATATAAAGCCTCACCCTTTGAGTTTGCAGCAGCATGAGCAGATGCTAAAGAGGCCGCCAACAAGGCATTTGCACCTAAACGGGATTTATTATGAGTACCATCTAGTTCGATTATCGCTTTATCTATGGCACTCTGATCATTTGCATCTATTCCTTTAATCGTATCAGCGATTTCGGTATTCACATTCGCTACAGCTTTCAACACACCTTTACCCATGTAACGAGACTTATCCCCATCGCGTAATTCAATGGCTTCGCGTGCTCCCGTTGATGCACCAGAAGGAACAATTGCACTACCTTTTGAGCCATCAGCTAGAGTGACAACAGCTTCAATCGTAGGATTACCGCGTGAATCAATTAACTCTCGTGCGTGGATATTTGTAATTTCAGACATAGTGATTCCTTTTAGATTCGTAACTCAATGTGTTTATGGCTATCTATGTTAATAATCGTTATAAAAAACACCCAAATAGTAGGGGGGTGTCATTCTGTAGGCCCTATTTCCAGTTATCATTTAGAAATAGATGGTTTGATAAACTTATTTATAGTTTTAGCAGAGGATTAAAGCGTCTCTTCCAAAAACTGCGTGGTTTTAACTGCTTGGTCAATCTTCATTAGCATTTCAAGTAATTCACGCATTCGCCCTGTAGGCCAAGAATTAGGCCCATCACTCAATGCTTCTTCTGGATTTGGATGTGATTCCATAAAAATTCCTGATATACCAGCTGCCATTGCTGCACGCGCAAGCACAGGTACATGCTGTCGCTCGCCACCAGATTTACTGCCTAAACCACCCGGCTGCTGTACTGAATGAGTAGCATCAAAAACCACGGGACAATCCGTTTCGCGCATTGTGGCTAAACCACGCATATCAGAAACC
>CALFUP010000028.1 GCA_937929875.1 uncultured Cocleimonas sp.
CTAAAGTACAAGAATAGCCACCTGCCTCAGATAAAATCAACGTTCCCGCTGCTAAGTCCCATAACTTCATTCCCCCATGTAAATACACCTGCCCTCTTCCTGCAGCCATCCACGCCCATTCTAGAACTGATGCACCAATATTTCGTTGAGCTTTATAGGGTCGATTTTTTACCAAATGGATTGCCAACTCCGGCTTTAGATACTTAAAATCAATGATTGCAGTTGATTCTTCCAAGGAGAAGGAGCTTTGAGCACAATGTAATGGCTCATCATTTAACCAAGCACCTTCACCTTTAACAGCACTAAACATTTCATCGCGGATAACATCGTAACTAATGCCTATCTGTACTTCTCCATCAACAATTAAAGCGATTGAAGTAGCAAATAAAGGAATACCAGCGGCAAAGTTGCGTGTACCATCCAAAGGATCCAAACACCATAACTGTGGAGATGATTCCAACAAGGTTTCTTGATCAGAATATTCCATTTCTTCACTTAAAAAAGCGATATCAGGATATGCTTCAGACAGCGCTTCCCGAATACGTTTATCTGCTGCGAAATCTGCTTCTGTCACTAAGCTACCATCCTGTTTGATTTCATAGCTTATTTTATTAAAACGCGGCAAGATTTCTTCTTTTGCAGCATCTATAATAATTTTCTTTATTCGTTTTAGATCAGGTAACATGGCTAGAGCATTTAGAAAAAAATATCACAACTTGAATTTTCGTATTTAATCACAATCTAATAGTAACAAATGACAAGCATATTAATACTACTGTTTCTGGCTCTAATCGCTTGGTTTTGGATGAACTCTATCCGAGCCAAAGAAATCGCGATGCAGGCATCTGCCGCAGCTTGCCAACAAATTCAAGCACAGTTTCTAGACCAAACGGCATCACTAAAAAAAATTCAATTAATGCGTGGTAATGCAGGCAGATTAGGTTTTGAGCGCACTTACAGCTTTGACTTTAGCCGCGACAGAGAAAATAGAACCAAAGGTTTAGTTACTATTAAGGGGCATACTGTTTCACAGGTATTATTAGACGAAGAGTCGGGAATTACTATTCTTGATCCTGATTAATAATTGTCACACGAATAAAACCAATAATGAACTTAACTCAAACTGTTTAATACAAAGCAGTTGATGTTACACTTTAATCGCATTTTGCGAACAAACATACTAGGAGACCAACATGTCAGTAGCTAAAATTACAGAAATATCTTCAACCTCAAACAAGAGCTTCGAAGACGCAGTTGAAAAAGGCGTTGAACGCGCAAACAAAACACTAAAAAATGTATCTGGTGCTTGGGTTGCCGATCAAAGCGTAACAGTAGAAGATGGTAAAGTGACAAGTTACAACGTTCGTATGAAAATCACTTTCGTACTAAAGTAATACGCATAAAACATGCGGGCTTTGGGTTTTTAGCTTGTCGCCCGCATGTTTTATAAAATTCATTCTCTACAATATCTACAATGTAATTTTCTACGATGTAATTTATAGCCACCGAAAAACTCCTCTCTTTCCCCATTGTAAAACCCTTACGCTAGCCGTATGATCTTTGTTTTATCGTTTAAATTAATAAGGATATTCCATGGGTTTTCTTTCAGGTAAACGCGCCATCATCGCAGGTATCGCAAGCAATCGTTCAATCGCTTATGGTATTGCTCAAGCAATGCACAGAGAAGGAGCTGAACTCGCATTCACATACCCTAATGAACGCATGAAAGATCGCGTCGAAAAAATCGCTAAAGAGTTTGGCTCTGATATTATTTTAGAATGTGAAGCTGGCAGTGATGAGTCAATCAACACCTGTTTTACCGATTTAGGCAAAACGTGGGATGGCTTAGATATCGTTGTTCATTCAATAGGTTTTGCGCCAAAAGAAGAACTTGAAGGCAGTATTGTTGATAATACGACACGCGAAGGTTCACAAATCGCACACGATATTAGCGCCTATAGTTTCTTAGCCATGGCTAAAGCAGCCAAACCACTAATGAAAGGCCGTGAAAACCCATCACTACTTACCTTGAGCTATCTAGGCGCTGTTGCATCGATACCTAACTACAACGTCATGGGTATGGCAAAGGCAAGTTTAGAAGCTGGTGTACGCTTTATGGCGGCTGATTTAGGTCCAGACGGAATTCGCGTCAACTGTATATCTGCAGGTCCAATACGTACATTGGCAGCAATGGGAATCAAAGGCTTCCGTTCGATGCTTGATCAATTCTCGAATGCTGCACCGCTTCGACGTAACGTTACAATTGAAGAGGTGGGCAACGCAGCCGCGTTTTTATCTTCAGACCTTGCCTCAGGTATTACTGCGGAAATCATGTATGTAGATGGCGGTTATAGCACTGTGGGAATGTCAGGCATTAACAAAGCTGAAGAAGCTTAAATAAACAGCTAGTCTAATCGAATTATTTGGCTTATGGACACTCGAAAATACTTATTAACCGCTGACGATATAAAGCACCTGGATGCTAAGGAAATCACGCATTTTCTAAATCCAAATGCCGTCAGACTAAATAAGTCTTTAGGGGATGCGGTAGGCATGTCAGAAATGGGGATTCACATGATTTATGTAGAACCCGGAAAGGATTCCACTGAGTTTCATAAACACCTTTATGAAGAAGAGTGTATTTATGTCATTTCAGGCACAGGAAGATTAACCATTGAAAACGATGACTATGACGTCTCATCAGGTGACTTTGTTGGTTTACCTGCCAATAAAGTCGCCCATCAATTAACGAACAACGGTTCTGAAACTCTAGTCTGTTTGGTCATGGGACAACGCTTGAAGCACGATATTGGCGATTATCCGCTAAAGAAAAAACGCATCTACCGCCACGATGGCAATGCAGAGGTCGTTGAATATAAAAATATTGATTATCCAAAAATCAACACTGGCAGGGCTAAAAAGTAATGGCTAGTAATAAGCAAGACTCGTCTACTTATACCCCAATCCAATGTCAGATTTATGATTATATTGAAATCGCCTGCTTGCATCACTATCAGCTAACCATTGAATTAAACAACGGCGAGTTAATTAAAGGCAAAGCAAAAACCACTCAAATATTAGAGAAACAAGAGTTTCTTGTGATTGGCTCGGACCAAGGATTAGATACATCTAAAATTACAGAACCTGAGAAAAACTCAACACAAGACGATACTCAAATGATTCGTTTAGACTTGATCAAAAGCATAACGGTTTTAGATAAAAATCCTCAGTTTGAGACTGTAAACATTAATTAAAAACCTTTATTCAGCCTGTAGAAATGACACCCCCCTACTTTTTGAAATTATTTAAACTTTAGATTCTGCTAGGAAAGCGCATTAAAATATATAAATTTATCAATAATTTAAAGTGAAACTTGCTTCTCCGCACCCTTCGACAATGCTCAGGGAATTGCTCTGTGCTGTAATATCCGATTCAGTACCCTGAGCGGTGTCGAAGGGCATGGGATATCAAGTTAATACCCACTTTTGATACCAATTTTAATGCGTTCCCCTGAGATTCTACTCTAGTTTTAATTCCTTAAAAGTAACTCTACAATCTCTTCATTTGCCTTAGGAAATTCAATCTCACTAAGTTCTGCACGCTTTACCCAACGGGTCGGTTGACCTTCCAATCCAATAGGCTCACCCAGCCATTGCCTGACTTCGAAGACTTCTAGTGTGACCGTTTTAGACTGCTCAGGCATATCTGATTTATATTCATGAGTGATATCGATAAGGTGTGTCATTGATTGAACATCGATGCCTAACTCTTCCTTAATTTCTCGATTCAAAGCCTCTTGAACGGTTTCGTTCTTTTCCACTTTGCCACCAGGAAACTCCCACTTATTACCCTGGTGTTGCTCGGCTGATCGACGACTAATAAAGATCTGTTCATCTTCATTGATGATGACTGCGACTGCTACTTGGACAAACATAAATATCTCTTAAGATTATCTTTTCTCAAGGTTCTTTTTAAAATGCAACAAAGGCTGAAAATCAGCGGCGCAACGCATACTAGGAATCCAACGCGCTAAGTTATTCGCAGTAAACAAACGCCCCTCATGCTCGTTTTCATGAACACCATCGTGGAACAAAACCACACCATCACGACCACGTTTACCGTTACCACACATTTGACCCATAACATTGTCAAGAATCTGATCACCACTTTGGAATTTCTCATTCCAATCATAAGCCGTCATCTCCCAGCCAATATGTTCAAAACCTTCACGTTTCAACGTTTGCATAACTAATGGCTTATCTTTTTGATTAAACCAACCATCACCATTCGGCAAACGAAAAATAGGAGGTTGAGTCGTAAAATAAGGCATTAATAACTGTTTAGATTTTTTAATACTGTAAGTCATTTGGGACACAGGAACTTGTGTATGCCGAAAATGCTCTTGCCCATGCGAGCCAATATCATGACCTTCACGTTTGATACGCTCAAGAGTAGCCACACGTTGCTTACAAAGGTTTAGCGACTGACCAGCAGGATATTTAGCACAATCAATCTTGTTACCCATGACAAAAAACGTCGCTTTAATATTCTCACGCTTCAACACATCAAGCACTTTATCGGTAACACTACCCACACCATCGTCGAAACTTAAATGTAAGCGATGTTTTTGTACAGGACACTGATATTTGGCACGAACCTCATTGCAATTTACTGCATTGGCGTCACAAGCACTTAGAAGAAGAAATGAGAGAAACATGCCCGTCGGCAAACAACGTCGACATAATTGAGTTGCCTGTTTCAAAGAACGAAACAACAAGCTCATTAAAAAAGTAGGGGGGTGTGCTTTTGACATCAAAAATGACCGATTTTAAGTAGATAGTAATATTACTGAGTAGCGATTGTAGGTGAATTAGTTCTAGATGACGTATGTATAAGATGCGCTAAAACGGAAAAGTAGGGAGGTGTCTATTATCCAAACCAAACTATAGTTAATTCTGAATGCTATAATTTTTGATTGTAATCAAAGCGCCAAAGAAGCCGAAGCTCGGTTTACGATAAGTAAATGAGCATCAGATGTCCCCAGGCAACGCGGAATACAGTGAAAATGTGCAGTTCTCAGGATCAACTACGGTATTCGGCGTTAATTGTTACGTATTCATGCGATAGGTCTGAAGTCCAAATACACGCTTCAGCCTCACCTGCATTCAAACTAATCCGTATAACAATCTCTTCCTTATTCATTTCAATTTGCCCAAGCTCTTCAGAGTAACTTTCAGCAGGTTCTCCATTTTCTAACAAAAGCGTTTCACCCAGCCACAGTGATATTTTTCTCACATCTAAATCTTTCACTGGTGCTTTACCAACAGCCATCAACAAACGACCCCAGTTAGGATCACTGGCAAACAACGCTGTTTTCACTAACGGTGATCTCGCAACAGAGTAAGCGATTTCTTTCGCATAAGCATAATCTGGTGCCGCTTCGACATTGATGGTAACAAATTTGGTTGCACCTTCTGCGTCACGAATGATCGCTTGAGCTAACTCTTGACAAGTAGCATTAATCAGTTCGATAAGTGTTGATTGATCTTCATCATTTAACTCATTCAGTACCACGCCTGATTGACCCGTTGCCATTAGCATCAATGAATCATTGGTCGATGTATCGCTATCAACAGTAATGCTGTTAAACGAACAACCTACCGCTTCGTTGAGAATAGTTTGAAGTGTATCTTGTTGGATTTCAGCGTCGATTGCTACATACGCTAACATGGTCGCCATATTAGGCTCGATCATGCCCGCGCCTTTAGTCATACCCGTGATGGTGACCGTTTTACCATCAAAGTCTGCTGTTTTGCTTACGGCTTTCATGGTCGTGTCGGTTGTCATAATAGCTTTTGCAGCGGTCATCCAGTTATCTGCATCAAGTTTTTCAACTAACTCTTCAACACGCTCTACAATCTTCCAGTAAGGAAGTTGCTCACCAATCACACCCGTAGAAAATGGCAAGACACTATTAAGCGCTGTACCCGTTTCATCAGCAATTTCCGCACAGATCATTTGCGCTGAGGTCATGCCCTCTTCGCCTGTACCTGCGTTTGCATTGCCAGCATTAATCACTAAATAACGGATATCATCTTCTTGTTGTAAATGATCTCGGCAAACTGTCACTGGCGCTGCACAAAATGCGTTTTGAGTGAATACACCAGCCACGCTTGAGCTTTCACTTATTTCGATAAGCGTCAAATCATCGCGATCGTGTTTGTAGCGGATATTTGCATCAAGTGAAGCAAGGCGAATGCCTTTAACGGGTAATAATGAAGTTGTAGGGGAATAGTTAACAGGCATAATTTTTACCAGTAAAAATTTGAGATTTTAATAGTCAGATTCTATTTAAAAACATCAAAAAAGTAGGGGGGTGTCATTTTTACTTACTTCGAATAAGCTCAGTATAAGAGCTCATTTATTTACATCTTATTTATATTACTTATTTTACATAACAACCCAGATTGCCACTAAAAGCCGCCAGATCAAGGCAAAAAACGTGAAGTTTACAATCCGTAAATAAACATTTTTTAACGCTGATATGGCGGTTTTTAGCGGTGAACTGTGTCGTTACATTATGTTAGCTTGCCGTGACACTGTTTGAATTTTTTGCCACTGCCACAAGGACATGGATCATTACGCCCTACTTTATCAGCGGGACGTGAAACAGGTTGCTGAGGCTCTCCTTTTTTAAACGGCTCATGAGTTTGTGGCTGTAGATCAAGCCCATCACCCGCTGAGTCATCGTGTGAAAACTCTAGGTCACTTGCTTTATCTTGCAACTCTCTATGCTCAGCTTCAATTGCATCAACGTCTTCCGGCATAGTGATTTCTAGCTTACATAAAAAGTTAACCACATCGACTTTGATTTTACCCAGTAACTCTTCAAACATTTCATAAGCTTCACGCTTATATTCTTGCTTTGGATTTTTCTGTGCGTAACCACGCAGACCAACACTTTGACGCAGGTAATCCATTGAAGCAAGATGCTCTTTCCAATGAGTATCAACCACATGCAACATTACATCACGCTCTAAACGGCGCATGCTTTCAGAACCGATCAAATCTTCTTTGGCTTTGATATGAGAGGTTACTGATTCTAATATTTTCTCGCGTAAGGTTTCTTCATGTAGAGAATCATCGGAATCGAGCCAACCTTGAATATCTAAATCCAGAGTCATTTCTTCGCTTATGTGTTTACTTAAGCCTTTGATTTTCCATTGCTCATCAATACTTTGTGGAGGTATATAATCATCAATGGTGTTTTCAACCACATCTTCAATGAAAGATTCTACTGAATCTTCAACGTCTGCCGCTTCAAGCAACTCGGAACGCATTTCATAGATAACTTTACGTTGATCATTAGCAACGTCATCGTATTCAAGTAAGTTTTTACGAATATCAAAGTTATGTCCTTCGACCTTTCGTTGCGCGTTTTCTATGGATTTACTGACCATTTTAGCTTCAATAGCTTGGCCTTTTTCCATACCCAGTTTCTGCATAATCGCTTTTACACGCTCGGACGCAAAAATTCGCATCAGATTGTCTTCTAGCGATAAGAAGAAGCGAGATGAACCTGGATCACCCTGTCGGGCTGCACGTCCACGTAATTGGTTATCTATGCGACGAGATTCATGGCGCTCTGTACCGATAATGTGTAATCCGCCTGCTGCTTTAACTGCATCATGACGTTTTTTCCAATCCGCTTTTAACTCAGCAATTTGTGCTTCGGTAGCATCTTCACCTAACTCTTTGGTTTCCGCTTCAAGTGAGCCACCTAATACGATATCTGTACCACGACCAGCCATGTTAGTCGCAATAGTCAAAGCACCAGGTCGACCTGCATTTTCGATAATATTTGCTTCACGTTCATGCTGTTTCGCATTTAGCACTTCGTGTTTTACCTTCATCTCGTTTAGTAATCTAGACAGAACTTCTGAAGATTCGATTGACGCAGTACCCACAAGAACGGGTTGGCCGTTTTTCTGGCATTCGGCAATTTCTTCAGCAATGGCTTGGTATTTTTCTTCTTCGGTCATGTAAACCAAGTCATTTCCATCAGTACGCTCTAATGGTTTGTTACCGGGTATTACGACGACTTCTAAGCCGTATATTTCATGTAATTCGAATGCTTCAGTGTCTGCCGTACCAGTCATTCCAGATAGTTTTTCATACAAACGGAAGTAGTTCTGGAATGTAATCGATGCCATTGTTTGGTTTTCATTATTAATATGAACCCCTTCTTTAGCTTCAACTGCTTGGTGCAAGCCTTCAGACCAACGTCTTCCCGGCATGGTACGACCAGTGAACTCGTCAACAATGACAATTTCACCATCAGTGACTAAATAATCTACATTCTTCGTAAATAAATTGTGAGCACGTAAGCCCGCATTGAAGTGATGCAAAACAGAAATGCTTGAGCTGTCATAAAGGCTAGCGCCTTCAGGGAGAATTCCTGCTTCTTGTAGTAGTTTTTCAGCGGTATGATGACCAGCATCAGTAAGGAATATTTGCTTACCTTTTTCATCTACCGTGAAATCACCTTCAACGGTAACTTCTTCGCCATCTTCGCCTTCTTGACGTTTCAGATGCGGAACGATTTTATTAATCGATGCATACATTTCAGAAGAGTCTTCTGCCGCGCCTGAAATGATTAATGGGGTTCGAGCTTCATCGATTAAGATCGAGTCAACCTCATCGACAATCGCATAATTTAGTTTACGTTGAACTAGCTCTTCTTTTTGATGAGCCATGTTGTCACGTAAATAATCAAAACCAAATTCGTTATTGGTGCCATAGGTAATGTCAGCGGCATACGCTTCTTGACGCTGGGCTTGATCCATACCATTAACAATGATGCCAGTAGACATGCCTAAAAAGCCGTAGAGCTTAGACATCCATTGAGCATCACGAGTCGCCAAATAATCATTAACCGTGATGACATGAACACCTTGACCAGATAATGCATTGAGATACGCTGCTAATGTGGCTACTAAAGTCTTACCTTCACCTGTTCGCATTTCAGCGATCTTGCCTTCATGCAAAGTCATGCCGCCAACCATTTGCACATCGTAATGACGCATACCCATGGTGCGTTTTCCTGCTTCACGAACAGCAGCAAATGCTTCGGGTAATAAATCTTCTAGAGTTTCGCCTTTATCTAAACGCTCGCGAAACTCTGCCGTTTTTGCAGTGACTTGATCATCTGATAGAGCAGAATATTGATCATCTAACTCTGAAATTTTTGTTGTTTGTTTCAGATAGGCTTTAACCAGTCTGTCATTGCGACTACCAAACAGTTTTTTAGTAACTTTTCCGAACATATTAAATGTTTTCCCCCGGTTCACCGGAATTCTTAAAGCAGATACTGTTCATTAATAATTCATCCCCATGAAAAATTAATGGAATAGACAAGATATAAGGGTATTTATGTCTTTTACAAGTATGTTTGCCCACATAAAGTACGCATTATATTACAAGTAAACGATGATGTACCTGAATGAGTTATTTTTATTATTACGAAATTAATGATTATTTAGATCGTGAAAATTATATTTATAGCGTTTTAAATGAGATTTACTTTATCAAAGCTACGTTTATATATGATTCTGGATTTACGGGTTTATTATTCTCCCACACTTCTAGGTGTAGATGAGCCCCCGTTGCACGTCCGGTTTGCCCCATTGTAGCAATAGTATCACCCTTTCTTACCACTTCACCCTGCTTTACGTTAATTGTATCTAAATGGGCGTAACGGCTCTTTAAAGAATCACTATGATGGATATCGATAACATTACCATACCCACCCTTACGTCCTGCAAAGGTAACAAAGCCGCTCGCAATTGTGCTAATTTTACTCCCATGTTTTGCTGCGATATCTATGCCATTATGATGACGCTGATGTCCATTAATTGGATCTCTTCTCCTACCAAAAGCTGAAGATACATATCCTGTATTTACTGGCATTACATAACTGGGAGGTGTTACATCCTCATTTGTAGAGAGTTTAGGGGTTATATTAGCTGTAGTAGAAATAGGTTTTTTTTGAAAGGAACCGATCCTTTTGTATCGCTCTTCTTGTAACTCTAATTCCAATTCAAGATCCTCAATGCTTCTTGCTAAATTCGCTTGAGTCACAATTGAAGAAGAGCTATTAATGTTCCCGAGACCTCCCATAGCTGGAGCTTGAGACAAGAAATACGTATTTATATCGATATTGCTTTTTACTGCCAAAGCTTTGCCTAATGAATTTATTCTCTTAACTTGAGCATCTAAATCAGCTGCTTTGAGTAGAATAGAATCAAATTTATTTAGTAACCTTATTTCATTACTTGAAATGACATCATCACTCATATATTTTGATATGTTAAATAGAGCCAATATCAAAAGACTAGCAATTAACATCATGCCCAATATAGAAAAGAAGCTAATTTTAATTTTTCTATGACGACTTCCATTGTCATTAATGATGATAAGTTTCATGTTATGCTTGAGCCTTAATCGTATCCATACGAATTTACAGCCAATACAATGAAGAACTTCAAGCACTTAGTTAATTCTGATCTGACTAAAAGTATTAAAAACTACGACAAGCTGTCTACCTTTGTCTACGAACTAATGCACTTAGATAAGCAAAAACACAATGTCTGGGTCGTTACAAAACGCCAACAACTAACTTTGATGACAGACAATCCTTATTTAGGAACTCAATTAAGATATCAACAAGCGGCTATTTGTGAGGCTTTAAATAGAAATTTCTTGATGGAATTGAAGACTGCAAAAGTAAAAATAATTCCACCTACAGCCAAGCACACCAATAAAAAACAAGATTTATATAAAATAGGCGTGAAAACGAGTGAAATTTTAGCGAGTATTGCGAATGAAATCGAAGATGATGAACTGAAGGATTCTTTGTTAAAACTGACTAAACAAAATAATACTTAACATGAGGCTTTCTAATGAGGCTGAAGTTATTTTGAATTCAAGAATGGATCAAGCAATGTAAGCCAACTATTCACTAGGTTATCGTAGTCGTCGATACAGTTTTCTGCTTTCTCTTTTGAAAAATCTTCATTCGTTTTTATTTGTTTATATTTTATAGGAGCACTGCCGTACACATGACACATCGAGCTATAGTAGCGTTGAATATCTAGGCTGTGCTCCCCCCAATAGTCTTCATCTTTATATTCTTTAATATCCTGACTTTCTAAATCAAATAAATCAGCAGCGGTAATAACGATTTCTTGCCCTTCCTCTAAGTACTCTATTAAAAGTACAGAGGCCAAACCGTCTGCCGCATCTTCTTCTTTACCTAAAACTGGTAGCTCATATTGGAAGATCAAAGCATGTGCTAGCTCATGAAAAATTGTATGCATCAGTGCATCCATCGATGCTTCTTTGTTTGTTATTCCTGCTTTACTTGAGTATCTAGCTTGCTTGAAACGCTCCTGAACTTCGATTAAAAATCCATAGGGTATTGATATTTCATTTATGCCGTTATCAAACAATGGGCCATCTTCACCCCCAAATACAAGCTTTAGAGGCTCTTTCAAATTCAACTCTCGATTGATTAATGAAACAACTAGTTTTATTTCATGTGACTCTGCAATCCATATTTTTATTTCTTTTTCTAGTTTTTTCGTAGCCTCCAGATAAACGACCTCGAACGTAGCTCTGTCCTTGGCTAATGAATAAGTTGACGAATTAGCTGTAAATAATAACGAGGTTAAGATAAATATCCTCATGCATTTCAATGATAAAAACTTCATTTATTTCTCTCCAACATATCGTGATATTTTGATTATTTATTAGTTATAAAGCTATTTTTAATTTTATAGTGATTATTTTTCCCCCAAGCTTTTATTGCTATGTTAACGGTCATCGGACGTGACATTGCTCTACATAAATCAGGCTTAGTACGTACGACATTCAATAAAACATATTCACCTGTATTAAATTCATCTAAACGAAAATCTTGCGCTTTTGTGCAGCCGTTATTTTTAACAATTATCTCAATTCTATTTTCATGAATAGAAGCACTGTAAAGTCCCTCTTGTATGCTTTTAGTATGCGCAAAGACTGCGATAGCTGCAAATGAAGATAACGATATAAGCAATATTATAATTTTATTTTTCATTTTATTTACCTTTTAGGATGAGAAAGACCTCAAGAGTAAAAATTACTTTTGAGGTCTTTCATTTTTATTAACGTTTTACAAACAATTTACGTGTACGACCTAACAATAGTAATAAGCCAGATAACAATAGAATATCCGTACTTCCTCCCCCACTTCTGTTTAAGCTTGAAGTGGGGGTTGTTTCATTATTTGAAGTAGATGTTAACGCATTTCCAGCCGCTGTCGTCGTAGTAGCACTACTTGTTGTTTGAGTAGATGATTGATTTGTTGCTGCTTGAGACTTTGACAATTTAATATTTTTAATTTTTAATTTGCCAGTATTCTCACTTTTCTTTTTATAAACCCAAACTATCTTATGCTTGCCTTTGCTTAATTGAGTAACGTGATGTGATACGTTTTTATTCGCGCCTTTTACAGTTCTAACCAATTTACCATCGACATAATAACTACAATAATTTTCATTAGAATCATTTTCAAAGTCGAAATCAAACTCAAATGCACCTTCACCTTCTAATTCTGCACTCATAGTCGCAAAACCATTGAGTTCCAGCTCGGAGGAATCAAGGCTAAAGCCATTATTATCTTCATACCAAACATCACTATCCAAATACCAATCAATACCATCATTTGCACTTAAAGTTTGATTATCATTTACGGTTTCATCAACAGCATCTAGATTGTTGCCTATCAAAGCTAAGGTAACATTTGTCCCATCATCAAAATCAATGATTAAATCGCCTTGTGCATCTTCACTATAAAAGTCAGGACGATAACTCAAAGCTAACTCACAAGAATCGCCTGGTTTTATAACTTTAATACAATCATTTTGAGCTATTTCAAATGAAGCTTCATTGACACTAATATCCACAACATTGATATTTTTAGCTGTTTTGTTTTTCATCTTCAACACAGATTCTTCTTGTTGATTATCGAGAGCAATAAGTTCTATTTCCTCTGGTAAATCTAATGATGCTAATACAGTCATTGTCGGTTCTGCTGTCGAAGGAACTTCTGGAGTCTCTGGCTCAGGAGTTTCTGGTTCTACCGGCATTGGATTAGTTACTAAAGCGGGCGTAGTTGTGGTTGCCCCTATTTGTTTATTAACCCAATCATTGTATTTTCCCACTCTTGCATAAACACCTGGAAAATCAGGCAATGCACACCCTTGACCGAAACTAACAATGCCCACTTGTTGCCAAGTTCCATCTAATTGGTATAACAAGGGTCCGCCACTATCCCCTTGACATGAATCTTTACCTCCTTGTTTAAAACCTGCGCAAATCATATTTTCTGTGATATCAATATTTTCTACTGCATAGTTTCTAGCACACTGCTGATTTGTAACCAAAGGCACTTCTACTTGAAATAATTTATTTGGAAATTCTTCTCCAGTTGAACTTTGATTACCCCACCCCATAACAGTCAGCAAAGAACCTACTGTAATTTTATTCATTATAGAAGGCACAACTTGAGTAACTATTTGATTACTTACAGGCGTGTCTAATTTCAATAAGGCAATATCATTGTTGCTCTCTGCTCCTTTACCATACTGAGGGTGAATGACTATTTTGGTTACTTTCCTTTTTTGTTCGCCATTGTCCTCTTTAGCAGTATTAAACTCACCCACAACTACGCTTACGCTCGATGCTGTTTCCTCTTCTACACAATGCGCAGCGGTCAGCACCCATTGCTTTGCTATTAAACTTGCGCCACAGAAATGGTCTCCACTCGACCCTTTTAGACTTACAACCCAGGGATAAGAACCAGTTGTTGCCTGCGAACCTCCAATAATTCGCGAGGAGGGTGCTCCTACAGCTTGTGACATTGCTAACGCAACGCTACTTGTTAATAAAACCTTTTTCGTAAAATTGATTTTCATATCTTCACCTTGATTATGTCTATTTAATGAATTACTGAGTTTTTATTTCGAGGGAAAAATACCCTTGATAAGAAATATAATGCGTGGTAATTTTTCCCACGTCAATAATTATTTTATATTCGGTCCTTTTTAAAAATCACATTATTATAAAATATGTCACGTAAGTTACTGTTTATATAATATTTAAAATAGCTAAAATTATTCACAAACATGATAATTAAAACGGGAATTTTTCCCTCATTATGCTATATTCACATTCATGAGTAAGACAAATGACACAACAGAGGACTCTATTCTTCCTAAGACCTTAATGAATGCCGTACGAAAAGTACTGCGTCCGCTTGTGCGCCTGCTATTAAATTACCGAATTGTTTTTCCTCAACTTAGTGAAATAATAAAGAGTGTTTATGTAGAAGTTGCAGACGAAGAGTTTCGCTTAGAAAATAAGAACCAAACAGACACACGCCTGAGTCTTCTCACAGGCATCCATCGAAAAGATATTAAACGCTTAAGAAACCAGGATGCGACAGATAAAAAAACGCCTGAAAACGTTGATATAAGCACTCGTATTATTTCTAAGTGGATAGCGGAAAAACGCTACTTAGATGAAAATAAAAAACCGTTAGTATTGCCATTATCGGCTGCAAAAAATAAAGTCAGCTTCGAAGCACTTGTACAAGATGTATGCAAGCAGGATATACGCCCACGAGTGGTATTGGATGAATGGCTAAGATTAGGTGTTGTTACTTTAACTAATGAGCATCTCACCTTAAATACTGAAGCTTTCATCCCGAGCAAAGGTTTTGATGAAAAAGCCTTCTTTTTTGGTCACAATATTGCTGATCATGTTTCAGCATCCACACATAACCTACTAGAAGCAGGCACGCCCTATTTTGAACGCTGTGTTTATTACGATAGTTTAAGTGAAGATTCAATTAAACAGCTTGAAGCAATCATTGAGACTAAGGGTATGGAAGCGTTATTAGCGGTTAATGAATTAGCCATAAAGCTCAGAGCGAAAGACATTGCAAACCCTATGAATAACAAACGCATAAATATCGGTTTATATGCCTATCATGAATCAGAGGTAAAAAAGAATGACTAATAACCTATTAAGTAAATATAGAAAACACCTACTACTTTGTTTATTTGTGGCATTTTCTCTTTCCGCCTGTGGTACGTCTTCTAACGGGGTTGGAGGTACCGGTATAACACAAGGCCGAGTCACTGGCTTTGGCAGTATGTTTGTAAATGGAGTTAAGTTTAATACTGATAATGCAATATTTATCCGGGATGGTGTAGGATCCAAAAAACAAGAGGATTTCAACACAGGTGAAATAGTCAGTATCAAAGGAACAGTAAACAGTGACCGTAAAACAGGTACCGCTACTGAAGTAATATTTTCTGATGTACTTGAAGGAACTGTGACTTCGACACCAAAGACAAACTCCATTGCCATTTTAGGCCAAGATGTAGCAATAAATAATCTGACCGTATTTCATGGTTTTAATAAATTACGTGATCTCAAAACTGGCAATATTGTTGAGGTATCAGGGTTTAAATTTAAAAACAAAATTACAGCTTCAAGTATTCAACTAATAAGTACAAGTTTTTCTTCAGATTCGCTGTTAGAAATAGAAGGAAACATTAGTAACTTAAACAGTGAATCGCTTACTTTCGAAATCAATAGTTTAGTCATTGATTTCTCTAACTCTCAGTTTTCTGGGATTGAAGAGAGTGATATAAAAAATAGTGATTATTTAGTTGTCACTTCCAATCAAGATGTAGATAACAACGTGTTAATAGCAGCAAATATAAAAAGCACTGATAATAATCTAGAAGCTAACACTTATTATGAAATAGAAGGGTTTGTCACCGACTTTAATTCAACAGCAAACTTTACAATTGATGATGAAAACGGAATTACTACGAATGACAATACTATTATCACAAATGGATCAATCAATGATATTAAGCTCGATCAACTCCTAATAATAATTGGGATGACTGATGCCGATGGTATTTTATTGGCTGAAGAAATACGCCTTATAGATTCTTCAAACACGGTATCCATCGAGGCCAATATTGAGTCTATTGATCAAGCAAATAACCACTTAGTAGTATTAGGTCAAACAATTAATGTTGATAGTTTTACGTTAATATCAGATGAGACGACAGAAGATTTCGCCCTATTTAATCTCAGTGAATTTACTGTAGGGGATTCGGTGTTTATTGATATCTATCAAAGTGATGGAAAAATAATAGCGAATCGTTTAAGTAAGATTTCTACTATCTCTTCAGAATTCATCATTGGAACTGTAGACACAATAGATACTGAACAGAGTCAGTTAAGTGTTTTCGATAATATTATTTCTACCAATAGCATTACTGAATTTTATGATATGGATGATAATGCAGTGACTTCCTCCACTTTCTTTTCATTATTAGAGTCAGGAATCACTGAGGTAGCGATTACCGCGAACTATATCAATACTGATGAGATCTTAGCCATCAATATAACTATTATAAATAATGAGTAAAAAGTAGGGGGGTGTCCTTTTAACTATATTTAAATAGATAAAAATGACACCCCCCTACTTTTTTATTGCTTCTTCTTAAATAATCTAACTATATTAATCTGCCTGATTACGTAAAAACGCTGGTATATCCAAGTAGCTCGACTCAGATGATTTAGATGAGCTTTCAAAAAATGGCGTATTGCTTCCACCACCCGCTACCATACGTGGTTGCTCGATTTCAATTTGACGTAAGGTACTTGTTTGCTTCTCCTGTGTCGGAACAGCTTTAAGCTCTGCACCTTTTTGCTCAAGACCAGTAGCCACTAACGTAACTCTAATTTCTTCACTCATGTCAGGATCAATAACCGTACCTACAACGACTGTCGCATCATCATGTGCAAATTGTCTAACTGCTGCACCAACCTCTTCAAATTCATGGATTCCCATATCTAAACCAGCAGTGATATTGACCAAAATACCTTTCGCGCCATTCAAGTTGATATCGTCAAGCAGTGGGCTTGATATTGCAGCTTCAGCGGCTTTCGTTGCACGATCATCACCTCTAGCAACACCTGTACCCATCATTGACATACCCATTTCGCTCATTACAGTTCGTACGTCAGCGAAATCGACGTTGATTAAGCCAGGGCGAGTAATCAAATCTGCAATACCTTGCACTGCACCTAGTAAAACATCATTAGCTGCTTTGAAAGCATCTAGCAAAGTTGTATT
>CALFUP010000029.1 GCA_937929875.1 uncultured Cocleimonas sp.
TCCATCGGAAGAGTGCCATGATTTATTACGACTTGGTCATAGCATTTAGTCTGACGAAGGTCGCTGTAATCCGTACCGATAACGGCTTTTAATTCATTCTTCTCGTTGGTGCTATCCTTCTTCACATCCATCAGTCTTCGGGTTACTGTAAAGGTGACATCTTTGTCTTGAAGGCTACGCATATAGGGTACTAAATTCATCGCCATAACTTCAGGTGCAAAGCTTCTATCAGGAGTCATTACTTCCACTTTTGCGCCAGTGTCTGCAATAACTTCAGCGGCTTGTAAACCTGGGTGATCGCCTGCATCGTCGAAGATAAGTACATTTTTACCCGGTACTTCGTGGCCTGAAATAATATCCCAACTTGAGACAACCAAGTGGTTGCCTGTTTCTAATACTTCGGTATCAGCCCAGCCACCTGTGGCAATAATAACGACATCAGGATTTTCAGCAGTCACCTCTGAAACTTCAGCATAGGTATTCAATTTAAACACTACGCCAAGCTGTTTACATTGTTCAACACGCCAATCGATGATGCCGATCATGTCCTGCCGACGTTTTGATAATGCGGTGAGAAGCACTTGCCCGCCTACATCAGCAGCGGCCTCGAAAATAGTGACTTGATGTCCGCGTTCACCCGCAACACGAGCAGCTTCTAAACCTGCAGGGCCAGCGCCTACGACGACGACTTTCTTTTGCACTTTTGCTTTTGGAATAGTATGAGGCATGGTCAATTCACGACCCGTCGCTGCGTTGTGCATACACAAGGCTTCACCTGCTTGATAAATACGATCGAGACAGTAATTTGCACCCACACAAGGACGGATATCGTGTTCACGCCCTTCAATAATTTTACGTACGATATGTGGATCAGCGATATGCGCTCGGGTCATACCGACCATATCTAAAAGCCCTTCTGAGATCGCGTGTCGGGCGGTGGCAATATCAGGTATTTTTGCCGCATGAAAAGTGGGTATTCCCGTTTCTTTTCGAACGCGTCCTGCAAAATCTAAATGTGGGGAACTTGGCATTCCCTGAATCGGAATAATATCGGTCAATGCCGCATCATGATTAATGCGTCCACGTATCACGTTCAGAAAATCTACCATGCCGCTGTCGCGTAACATTTTAGAAATTTCGATACCATCTTCAGGCGTAAGGCCTTGCTTATGAACTTCATCAGCGGTGTAACGCATACCAATAATAAATTCAGGACCAACGCGTTCACGAATGGCTTCCAAAACATCCATTGTAAATCGAACTCGATTTTTTAAACTACCACCATAAGGTTCGTCCAATGCATTGGTAATGGGTGACCAAAACTGATCCATTAAATGACCATAAGCTTGTAACTCAATTCCATCCATGCCACCCGCTTTCATACGTTCAGCGGCATCAGCATAATCTTTGATCAGTCGCTCGATATCCCAGTCTTCAATTTTCTTCGGGAAAGCTCTATGAGATGGCTCACGACGATGTGAAGGTGAAATCGCTGGTAACCAATCGCCTTTGCCCCAACTCGTACGACGCCCTAAATGTGTGAGTTGAATCATCACCGCGCAGTCGTGTTCATGACACGCATCGCTGAGTTGTTGAATCCAAGGAACTACTTCGTCTTTATACGCCAAGATATTGTTAAAAACTGGGGGGCTGTCTTTAGATACTGCGGCTGAACCAGCAGTCATAGTTAATGCAACACCTGCCTTAGCTCGCTCAGCGTGATAAGCCGCATAACGCGCTTTTGGCATGCCATCTTCTGGGTAGGCAGGCTCATGACTGGTAATCATGATGCGATTCTTTAATGTTAAGTGCTTTAGCTGATAGGGTTGTAGCAGCGGGTCGTTAGACATTAGTATTTCTCAATGTGATAAATTAAAAATGTCCCACTGATTACGTTTAAAAAAACATCAAAAAGTGGGGGGGTGTCCTTCGACAAAGCTCAGGAGCCTAATTCGACATACTTCGACGAAGCTCAGTACAAGTGCTTTACAGAACTGTCATTATTGTCTGAATGCTATCAATTCTAGTACTAGATATAGCTTTTGAAGGGCTTATCTTAATGCGTCTTTGATTTAGTAAGTCTACCTATCACTTAATAATAACAAATTGGAATTGATCAAAGGCCCTTTAAGCACGCATCTTCTCACCACTCGGATCATAAAGTGCTTCACCAATAATCTCGGCGGTATACATTTCGCCCAGTATCTCAACTTCAACTTTTGTTCCTGCATTGGAATTCTCAAT
Organism: uncultured Cocleimonas sp.; assembly: GCA_937929875.1. GTDB lineage: Bacteria > Pseudomonadota > Gammaproteobacteria > Thiotrichales > Thiotrichaceae > Cocleimonas. The sequence continues at coordinate 2,245 of CALFUP010000029.1, forward strand.
GGCTACATAGCCCATTGCCATTGATTTCTTTAACGAATGCGCGTAGCCACCTGAACTGATATAGCCGATGGCTTTACCGTCTTTTAAGATGGCTTCGTCATTTGAAACATCCATACCATCAATATTAATTACCATGGTAATCAGCTTTTGCTTTGGACCTTCTGCACGCTGTTTTTCGGCCGCTTCTTTACCTTCAAAGTCTTTGTTCCAATTAATGAAAACGTCCATGCCACTTTCAATAGCATCAAAATCGGGGCGAAAATCGAGCGTCCAAACGCCCCAATTTTTCTCTAAACGCATGCTCATTAAAGCGCGTGCGCCATACCAGCAATAACCTAGATCAGCACCTGCTTCTTCGATGCTTTCTGCAAGTCGGAGTAAGTATTGTGGTTTACAGTAAACTTCATAACCTAACTCACCCGAGAAGCTGATCCGATTTAAAATAACAGGCACGCCTGCTACATAAGTTTCGCGGCTGTCTCTAAATTTTAGCGTTTCAGCAGAAACATCATCGCGTGTTAATCGAGATAATAGCTCTCGTGATTTTGGGCCTGACAATGAAATGCCATGCCAGTCATCAGACACGTTTTTATAAGCCACATCATTAGGGCAGTCTTTCTCAAACCAACGTCGATGCGCATCTTGCATCGCGCCTGAACCGAATAACATGAAATGGTCATCGGCTAAACACAAGACTGTAAGGTCACCATAGAGTTTCCCTTTGGGCGTTAGCATAGGTGTTAAGGTAATTCGCCCTTGTTTTGGAATATAGCCTGCCAAGGTTTTGTTTAGATAATCACGTGCACCTACGCCTTTAAATTCATGTTTAGCGAAGTTGGCGATTTCGATTCCACCCACTGCTTCACGGACCGCTTTAACTTCTCGAGCGACATAATCGTGACTACGATTACGCTCGAAGCTTGGGTCTTCCCACGCATCTTCAGGGCTATCTGCAAACCATAAGGCATGCTCAAGCCCAAAACTTTGATCCATACGCGCACCTTTAGCCACTAGGCGATCATAGAGCGCAGTGGTTTTTTGCATGCGGCCTTTGGGTAGTGTTTCATTGGGAAAGGTCATTACAAAACGACGTTCGTAGTTCTCGGTTGATTTAATCGTACCCCAATCAGGGCTAGCAAAATCACCAAAACGTGCCACATCCATCGCCCAAACGTCAATTGATGGTTCGCCATCAATCATCCATTCGGCCATAGTTAGACCGACTCCGCCGCCTTGACAGAAACCCGCCATAACACCAATCGCGCACCAGTAGTTTTTCATGCCTGGCACTGGGCCGATCATTGGGTTGCCGTCGGGGCCAAAGGTAAATGGGCCGTTAATCATGTCTTTGATGCCCGCTTCACCAATCGCAGGAATGCGCTCGAATGACATTTCCAAGCGTTCTGCGATGCGGTCTAAATCGGGTTGTAATAATTCGTGTCCGAAATCCCACGGTACGCCGCCAACTTTCCAAGGTGTGCCTTTCGGTTCGTAAGTGCCTAACAGCATGCCTTGACGTTCTTGTCTGAAATAGATATGTGCTTCGTAGTCGATACCTGCGGGTAAACGTGTTGGGTGGTTAGCTACTGCATCAATTTTGTCAGTAATTAAATAATGATGTTCCATAGGTTGCACGGGTAGATTTACACCTTGCATATGCCCCACTTCACGTGCCCATAAACCCCCAC